>DASWGE010000235.1:0-12884 GCA_036393895.1 Streptosporangiaceae bacterium
TTGGCGCGGCTCAGGTCAGCCACGCCCAGCATGATGGCGGTTACCTGCACAGACACTGTTACTCCCTTGCGTTCTAGCACCTGCATCTCATCCTGTATGACGGAATGCGGTGCCGACGTGTGACCGCCTGCCCGGTCGCATTCCGGCGACCGCGTGTCAGGATTGAGCCATGGCAAGTCCGCGCGCTGGGCAGCCGGCTGCCCGCGAAGATCTGGTGGATATCCCGAAGCTGATCACCGCGTACTACGCGCTGCACCCCGATCCTGGCGAGCCAGCCCAGCGGGTGTCGTTCGGCACTTCAGGACACCGGGGATCCTCGCTGACCGCGACTTTTAACGAGGATCACATCCTCGCTGCCACCCAGGCCATCTGCGAGTACCGGGCCAGCGAGGGCATCGACGGCCCGCTCTACCTGGGCATCGACACGCACGCGCTGTCCGAGCCCGCCCAGGTCAGCGCCCTCGAGGTGCTCGCGGCCAACGACGTCAGCGTGCTGCTCGACGCTCGCGGCGGCTACACCCCCACCCCCGCCGTGTCCAGGGCCATCCTGGCGCATAACGCCGGAACCGGCCGTGCACAGGCGGACGGCATCGTGGTCACGCCCTCGCACAATCCGCCGTCCGACGGCGGCTTCAAGTACAACCCGCCGCACGGCGGGCCGGCCGGCACCGACATCACCAACAAGATCGGTGACCGGGCGAACGCCCTGCTGGAGGAGGGCCTGGCTGGCGTGCGCCGGATGCCGTACGCCCGGGCCCTGGCGGCGGACACAAGCGGCAGCTTCGACTTTCTTGACAGCTACGTATCCGCCCTGGAACAGGTCGTAGACCTCGGCGCGATCAAGACCGCAGGGCTGCACATCGGCGCAGACCCGCTGGGCGGGGCGAGCGTGGCGTACTGGGGCGAAATCGCCGACCGGTACGGTCTCGACCTGACGGTTGTCAATCAGGACGTCGACCCCACCTTCCGGTTCATGACACTGGACACCGATGGCAAGATCCGGATGGACTGCTCCTCCCCGTCGGCGATGGCCAGCCTGATCGCCCGTCAGCACGAGTTCACGATCGCGACGGGCAACGACACAGATGCGGACCGGCACGGCATCGTCACTCCCGACGGGGGGCTGCTCAACCCCAATCACTATCTGGCCGTCGCTATCGACTATCTGTACCGGCGTCGCGACAGCTGGCCCGGGGCGGCTGCGGTTGGCAAGACCCTGGTCAGCTCATCAATGATCGACCGGGTCGCAGCGGGCCTGCGCCGCCAGCTACTGGAGGTGCCAGTAGGTTTCAAGTGGTTCGTGCCCGGCCTGCTTGACGGGTCGGTGGCCTTCGGCGGCGAGGAGAGCGCGGGCGCGTCGTTTTTGCAGCGCGACGGCTCGCCATGGACGACCGACAAGGACGGGATCATCCTCGCCCTGCTGGCCTCGGAGATCACCGCGGTCACGCGGAGCTCACCCTCGCATCTGTACCAGGACCTGACGGACCGCTACGGCGCGCCTGCCTACGCGCGGATCGACACCCCAGCGACGCCAGCGCAGAAAGCGGCGCTGGCCAGGCTCTCTCCCGCGCAGGTGAGAACGGATGAGCTCGCCGGCGAGCCGATCATCGCCAAGCTGACCACCGCGCCGGGCAATGGCGCGCCGATCGGCGGACTCAAGGTCGTCACCCCCTCAGGCTGGTTCGCCGCCAGGCCGTCAGGAACCGAAGACGTCTTCAAGCTGTATGCCGAGTCCTTCCGCGGGCCAGAGCATCTGGCGCAGATCCAGCGGGAGGCGCAAGCCATCCTGACCGCCGCTCTGACCTGATCCGGGCGACCTACGCCCGGCTCGTGTAATTTGGCGGGTTCGCGCCATATCTGCAGCGGGCGGCATAATCTATCATGATTTCGTGCGCAGCATGGGTCGTTATGGCCATAGCAAGACCATTGCCCTGCTCGCTGTCGTCGCGCTCGGAGCGGGGATGCTGACCGCCGCAGCGACGCTGCCGTTCGTGGGAGTTGCCGGAATCGCGACACGGGATGCAGCGAGGACTTTCAACTCCATGCGGGTCGCAGGACTCGGGCAGCTGCCGGCCCGGTCGGAGCTGCTCGACTCGCGCGGTCACCTGATTGCCTACTATTACCCGAGGAACATCTACCGGGTCCCGGTGACCTACAACCAGATCGCACCCGTAATGCGCGATGCCATCGTCGCGATCGAGGACGAGCGCTTCTACCAGCACGGGGCGCTTGACTTGCACGGCACGATCCGGGCACTGGCCACAACGCTGTCTGGAGCCGGGACCCAGGGCGGCTCAGACATCGCGCAGCAGTACGTGAAGAATGCCTGCATCCTGGCCTCGCAGACCCCGGAGCAGATTGCGGCGTGCACTGTGGAGACCGTTGCCAGGAAACTCAGGGAGCTCCGGGTCGCCGCCAATGTCATGCGCCGGATGAACCGCAATCAGCTGCTCGCCGCATACCTGAACGCGGTGTATTTCGACAACGAGGCTTACGGCATTCAGGTCGCCGCTCAGTTCTACTTCTCGACCCCGGCCAGGTCGCTGACCTTGACCCAGGCGGCCATGCTCGCTGGCCTGGTGCAGAACCCGTCCGCTTACGACCCGCGGCAGCATCCGGTGGCCGCCATTACCCGGCGCAATCTCGTACTCCAGCAGATGGCGCGACTCGGCTACATCACCAGGGCCACGGCTGCGCGGGCCGCCGGCCAGCCGACCGGGCTGCACGTCTCATCGGTGCCGCTGCAGACTGGCTGCCTGAGCGACGCTGCCAGGAACGCCGCGTTCTTCTGCGACTACGTGCTCTCGGTCATGAGACACGATCCGTTGTACACCAAGGCATGGGCGGCGCTGAATACCACCGGCGGACTGAAGATCTACACGACCATGGGCCCGGGTGACCAGCGCGCTGCCGACCGCGCGGTGAGCTTCATCGAGCCAGCTAATTCGAACTATTACAACCCCGGCCACAACGCGGACACTGAGGTACTGATCCAGCCAGGCACCGGCTACATCAGGGCCATCGCGATCAACCGCACATTCGGCACCGGGCCCGGCCAGACGACCGTCGACTATGCCGTGAATACCCGCTACGGAGCGAGCGCCGGCGTGCAGACGGGGTCGTCGTCGAAAGTCTTCACACTCGTGACCGCGCTCAAGGAAGGCCGGCCGTTCGGATACCACCTTCGGGTCACATCGCCGACGACGGTCGGGCCCTACTCCAACTGCCACGGTGGCTACGTGCCACCGTTCCCTGTCATCAACGCCGAGGGACCCCAAGGCGCCAAGACGTACACGATTTACCAAGGCACGACGGCCTCGATCAACGCGTTCTACGCCACGCTCGAGCAGCGCGTCGGGCTCTGTGCGGTGGTCAGGACGGCAGCCAGCCTTGGTCTGACGCGTGCCGACGGCACCTCGCTGCTGCGCCGCGACCCGAAGTTGCCAGCCCGCAGCAACCTGTCGGTCGATAACTATCCGTCCTTCACGCTCGGCTCGGTGTACGTGTCGCCGATGAACATGGCCGCTGCCTACGCCACGCTCGCGGCGCGCGGCATCTACTGCAGGCCGACTGCCATCACGGCGATCACGGGGAGCAACGGCCGGCCGATTCCGGTTGAGCGGCCTAGGTGTCACCGCGTCATCAGCGCCGGCGTCGCCGACGCCGCCAACTATGTCCTGCAGGGCGTGCTCGGCAGTGGCGGCACCGCGTTCAACCGCGGGATCGGGATCCCGGCCGCGGCCAAGACCGGGACAGCTAACGGCGGCTTCTACGCGGCCTTCGCCGGCTATACGCCGCGGCTCGCCGGTTACGTCTCCGTGTTCAATCCGTTCTCACCGACCGGCAGCGGAGCGATGGTCTTGACTAGGGCTGATTACCGCGAGGTTGACGGCTCCCTCAGCTCGCCAGGCCAGATGTTCGGCGACAACGCCCCCGGCGCGACCTGGCAGATGACCTTCCTCAGCCTGCATCTGCTGGCCAAGTCGTTCGTCTACCCGCCGTCTTATCCCTACTTCGACCTCCCCCTGATCTACAAGCCCCCGCCAAAGAAGCACAAGCACACGCCCACCCCGACGCCAAGCCCGACCGCGACGCCCAGCCCGACGCCGACGCCCAGCCCGGGCCCATGATCGTGATTTCTGACCGGCTCGCCGGGTTATGGTTCGGACATGAACGGCGCGCAGGCGCTCCTGCGAACAATGGCTGGCTCGGGCGTCAACGTGTGTTTCGCCAATCCGGGCACGTCGGAGATGCATTTCGTGGCGGCGCTCGACAACGTCCCCGACGTGCGCGGCGTTCTCTGCCTGTTCGAGGGGGTTGCGACCGGAGCTGCTGACGGTTACGGCCGGATGACCGGCAAGCCAGCCGCCGCCCTGCTGCACCTGGGGCCCGGCCTGACGAACGGGCTGGCCAACCTGCACAACGCGCGGCGCGCGAGCACCCCGCTGGTTGCCGTGGTCGGCGATCATGCCAGCTACCACAAGCGCTTCGACGCGCCACTTGAATCGGATATCGACGCCCTCGCCAGAACGGTGTCCTGCTGGGTCCGGCGCCCGTCGCGCGCGGCAGACGTTGGCGCCGACGCCGCCGCGGCGATCGCCGCTGCGAAGACGCCGCCTGGCCAGGTCGCCACGCTGATTCTGCCCGCTGACGCCGCCTGGTCCGAGGGAGGCGAACCGGCTCCCCCGGCCGCCGTGCGGCTGCCTTCGCCGGCGGCCGTCGAGACGATCGGATCCGCCGCGGCCGCGCTGCGCAGCGGTGAGCCATGCGTAATCTTGCTCGGCGGCACGGCGCTTCGGCGTCCGGGCCTCGAGGCGGCGAGCCGCCTGGCCGTCGCCGGCCGCGCCAGGCTCCTCTGCGAGACCTTCCCGGCCAGGCACGAGCGAGGGGCAGGCCTGCCGGCCGTGGACCGGCTTGCCTACCTCGCGGAACTTGCCGCTGCGCAGCTCGCCGATGCCCGACATCTCATCCTCGCCGGGGCCCGCTCGCCGGTGTCCTTCTTTGCCTACCCCGGCCGGCCAAGCTCGCCTGTTCCGCCCGGCTGCGAGGTGCACGTACTGGCCGACGGGACAGACGACGTGGCCGGTGCCCTGGCGGCTCTGGCTGACCTGGCGGCACCGGACGCCAAGCCGGCCGCGCAGCAGCCGGCGCACCAGGCAATCCCGGACGGAGAACTGACCGCGGAGACCGCCGCCGCGGTCATCGGCGCGCTCTTGCCGGAGGGAGCGATCGTCTGCGACGAGGCGAACACGTCAGGCCTGTGGCTGCCAGCGTCAACGGCAGGGGCTCCCCCGCACGACTGGCTCACGCTGACGGGCGGCGCCATCGGCCAGTGCCTCCCGCTCGCGACGGGAGCGGCTCTCGCCTGCCCTGGACGACGCGTCCTCGCGCTGGAAGCAGATGGCAGCGCCATGTACACCATCTCCGCGCTGTGGACCCACGCCAGGGAGCAGCTCCACATCACCACGATCATCTTCAGTAACCGGAGCTACGCGATCCTCGGTATGGAACTCGACCGGGTGGGAGCGGCCAGCGGTGGCGATGCCGCGCGCAGCTTGCTTGACCTCTCCAGGCCCGGCATCGACTTCGCCGCCCTCGCCGCGGGAATGGGCGTGCCCGCCAGCCGCGCCGCGACCACGGCAGACCTCGCCGCGCAGCTTCGGCATGCACTAGCCGAACCTGGCCCGCACCTGATCGAGGCCGCCGTTCCGCCGCCCTGGTAACGGTGCATAGCCTGTTCTAGACCTGCAGGTACGCCTCGGCGAGCTTAGGCGGCGCGCACGCCAGCCAGCCATCGGTCATGGCCTCGCGCAACTCCTTGGCGGTGGCCTTGCGCAGCTCGATCAGAATGGCCGAGTAGCCGTCGAAGTGCGGAATCGTAAAAAATGCCCGCGGATGTGCGGCGAGCACTGCCTCCTTCTCGCCGAGGTCCTCGACCCGGACGGCGAGGATGGGCCCTGCTGGCGGCGTCTGGACGCCGAACCGCCTGAGATCGGCCTTGCTGAACGGCCGCTCCCAGGCGAATGCCTTCCCAGCGACATACCAGGTGCGATTGCCGTGCCGCTCATCCTCGGTAACCTCAGGCAGCTGCCCGGCCAGCATGGCCACATCATCAAAGGTTGCCACGATTGCCACCGTACTGCGGGCGGCCGCCGGCAGGGCCGCGATCTGCCGTCGCAAGACGCGATATAGCTTGACCTGAGACGGGTGACGGGCTATGAGGCCATCAACGCGGTTCCAGGCTCATCGGCGGAATGAGACCGGCGATCGAGACAATGGCCGACAAGCTGCTTGACGCCATGGCGGACGCAGGCGCGGATGGCTCAGCCGTCGAGTTCATGCATGATTTCGCCTACCTGCTCCCGGTCACCGTCATCTGCGAGCTGATCGGGATCCCTGAGACTGACCGGGAGGCGTTCCGGCCGGTGGCCAGAGATCTGGCTTGCCGACCATCAACGCCGCCGCGGTCGAGTTGCTCGCGTATTTCAGCGCGCTGGCTCGCCAGCGACGCGCCAATCCGCGCGACGACCTGCTGAGCGATCTTCTCGCGATCAGCGAGTCCGGTGATGGCCAGCTGAGCGATGCCGAACTGCTGCAAAACCTGACGCTGCTGCTCGTCGCCGGCTTCGAGACCACGACGAACCTGCTCGGAAACGGCCTTCACATCATCCTGGCGGATCCGGCAGCCGGCGACGCCGTCAGAGACGGGTCAGTTCCGCCTCCCGCGTTCGTGGATGAGGTCCTGCGGTTTGACTCGCCTGTCCAGCTAACCAGCCGAATCGGCTACGACACGGTTCCGGCCGGCGTGCCGGTGTCGACGGAAACCGAGGTGGTCACGCTCCTCGGAGCCGGGAACCGGGATCCGCGCAGATTCGCCAGCCCAGGCCGCTTCGACCCGATGCGATCCGACGGCGGACCGCTCAGCTTCGGCGGCGGAGCGCATTTCTGCATCGGTGCCGCGCTGGCCAGGCTTGAAGGCTCGGTGGCCTTCCCCGGCTGCTGAACCGGTTTCCGAAAATCTTCGCCGCTGGCGAGCCGACGCGGCGGGATACGCTCGTGCTGCGCGGCTTCGATGAGCTCCCTGTCACGGTCGCCTGACGGCGGCTACCGCGTCCCCTTTCAGCCGGACGCTGTAAATGGCCTCCCGGAAGGTACCTGCGGAATCTGGCGGCAGCAGCGTGAACCAGATGAGGAGGTAACGCGCCCGCTCCGGCCGCGCCAGCCTGAGGTGGAGCATGCCGCCCCCATCGACCACGCGGGCCTGGACCCGCTCCTTCGCCATGACGGGCAGCCTTCCGGTAAGCAGCTCGAGGTTCGCGCCACGCGCGGCGTCGAGGACAATCAGGACTCTGGTGATCCTGACCGGATGGCCCATATCAAGGAGCAGGCCGGTGCCTGCCTGCAGATTGCCCAACGCGGCCGAGCGGTACCAGGAGGTTCGCCAGGCCGTGACAGCGCTCCCGTCGATGGCCAGGGCAGCGCCCTGTGGATTGTCACCCGAACCGTTGCCGGAAGGCCCGAACGCGGACGCGCTGACCGGGACCAGGACCCTGGGTGACGGGCTGGCAGGCGGGCTCGCTTGGCCGGTTCTCGCACTCGATGGCCCGCTAGGCGCGGAATGCCGGTGCGCAGCTCCGCCGGCTGGCCCCGCGGCCCTGGCGGCAGGATGTCGCGAGGCCGCGCCGAACGGATTGATGACGAGGATGTCAGCGATCGCCAGCGCTACCCACACCAGTACGAGCGCCAGCGGCCAGCCGATCCGGCGCAGGCGGCCTGACCTGCCCGGCCTTCGGGGCCGGACAGGTGGTGGAGCATCTACTGCGACCGTGTCTACTGGCTCTGCCATCTTCCGCTGCGCTCGGATCAGGCTCCGCCGCAAGGACGGGACCGGCGTTCATCTTATGGCCTGCCTGCACGACCGAACCAGGTTCGGCGACCGCAATGAACGGCCGCCGGCCCGCAGCCAGCCCACTGGGCTGGCCGACGCGGGTCGGCGGCCTTGGTCCTCGTGCAGGTCCTGCCGCTAGAAGCGCGGGTTCGCGGTAGACGTGTCGTAGCCCGATCCCCAGTACCACTGGGTGGCGTCAGCGCCCGGCACCATGTGCGGGATGCCGGTGGGGTCGGCGATCCACCAGCGGATGTGCGAGCGCATCTTGGCCGGGAGCGTCGCCACGGCCGCTTGCACCGCCGGCCACTCCGACTGGCTGGTGTACAGACGAGCCAGTGCGTGCGGGTACTTGCTCAGCCGCTGGTAGGCCCACGTGGCGGCTTGTTCCGGGGTAGCGTCGCCTGGCTCGATGTCGAGAGCCGACGCATCAGGGTCGGTTGCCTGGGTGTCGATCCACATCATCAACTTGTGCCCGGCTACCTGCGCGGGCGTGACCGCATAGCCGCCAGTGGCATAGGAGGCGATCGGCTGGCCGGCCGGCACCGCGGACGGGATGACCGAGTCATAGAAGGTGTACGGCTTGTGGCTCGCTGGGTTCCACGGCGCCTGGTCCCGCTGCTGGCTGTGGGATGCGGCCTGGTGCTGGGACGCGGCCTTTTGCTTGCTGGGTGCCTGCTTGACTACTGGCCTGACATGGGCCGACTGGTGCGCAGGCGCCTTCTGCCCGGCATGCCGAGCGGCGCCTGCCAGATCGTTAGGCTGGCCGGCGGGCGCCGAGCCGCTCGACACGCCGGCTATCACGGCGGCTGCGGCGACTGCGGTGACGCCCGCGGCCACGAGCGTCACTCTGGAGGGGCGGCGCACATGACGGTAGGCCTCGCGGAACAGGGCTCGGGGAGGAGTGAATCGGGGGTGCACAATGAACCTTTGGTCGGGCGCCGAGGGGAGGCGCTCGGTCGGGGACCCAGGAGCTACCGGCCGATGGAGCACAGGTGACTGCGGCAGGGATGCGCGGATGTGACGCGGGGCAGGGCGGCGCGTTGCTTTTGGGGGGCAACCATCACACGCCTGGGTGCTATCGGTTACTCAATGTGAACGCCGCACAGCAACTAGTTAAGTCCGGCGTCAAACCTCAAAACGTATGAAGTAGGTCACACTCGCCTGTCTGCCACAAAACTCGCCTGAGTCCCTGCGGCCACATCTGTGCCGTCAGCCGTGAGTTGCCAACGCTGCCAAGTCGGAGAACACTTCGACGCAAGACCGCCCCGGATGTTTGCCGCGCAGGAGTACAAGTGCCGCTCCCCATTGTTCTTGTCCTGGTGCTCGCTGTCCTGTGCGTCGCTGGCGTCTTCATCTGGATCAGGCTCGCGGCCACCAATACGCGGATCGTCGGCGCGCCCGCAGCGGAACTTGGCGAGCTCTTCCGCGGTGGGGTCATGGGCCGATACGTCATGACCAGCGGCACGCTAGTCCGGCTCGAGTTCTACGACTGGGGCGTCAGGCTCCGGGGCACGGCGATCAGCCGCTGGGTAGTGCCCACCTGGGAGGCCAGGTATGACGAGCTAGCGATAGCTGAACTCGTCGCGCTGCCCGCCAGCAGGATCGCGGTCTGGTTCCGGCTGCGCGACGCAGACCCGCACACGATCGCCTTCCTGTCGGACCGCAGCCTGGAGATCCTGCCCGTGCTCGAGAAGCACGGCGTGCCAGTGAGCCGTGCCGTCACCCGGATCCGTCGCGTCGAAGAGCTCTACCCGTAGCCGATGACACCACCTGGCCGGAGCGAGCCGGTCAGCTGTTGCCCCAGGTGTTCGCGTGCAGCGGGACCTTGCCGTCGCATCCTGGCTGCGGCTTCGGGATCAGCGTCGTGTTCGCCGGGCACGGACGGAGGAGCAGCGGGGGCAAGGGAGTCTGAGTGAAATCGAACTCCTTGATGAGGTTGCCAAGGCCGACAGCTTTCTCGCGGACATCAGGGCGCGGGTCAGGGCGGCCGTCGGTGGCCGGGTTAAGCCGGGCGCCGCCGAGGAAGTCATCCTCGATGAACTTCAGGTACGCATCAGTGGTGAGTCGCTGCGAGTCGATAAAGCCGCGCCTGGCGTACGGGCTGATCAGTATCCCGGGCACCCGGATGCCGTAACCCATAGCATCCACCCTCGGCGGCTTTAGGTGGTCATAGAACCCGCCCCAGTCATCCCAGCTCAGAAATATCGCAGATGAACTCCAGTCCGGGCTGCGCATGACCGCGTTTATGACCTTGGTGACAAAGGCCTGGCCAGAACTGACAAGCGCAGGACCGTGCTCGCTATGGCGCACATTCGGCGAGATCCAGGTGACCTTCGGCAACGTGCCGGCCTTCGCCTGCAGGTAGAAATCCCTGAGCGGGCGGACGTTGCCGGCCTGATGGTCCTTGTGCACGTCGGTGAAGCCCGGCAGCACATTCCAGATCACCCACACGCCGTCCTGGTTGTGATCGGCAACGGCACCGTGATCGAGGTAATATCCCCAGCTCACGTGCTTCCTGTGCAGCAGGTAGGTCACGTCCGTCCAGGCGAATGGCGTGGGCCTGGACGCCCTCCTGTCCGGTGGGTTCGCGGAGTTGGTGCAGCTCATCGCGTGGCGAGAATCGCGGCACTTGGCCGACCACCCGGACACCTCATACAGGTGCGCGGGAAGGCTCCATGAACCGGGCGCCTCGAACATGTGATCCTGAAGCACGAAGTTGCTGGCGTACGCCCAGTAGTTCGGGATGTCGCTGCCGACGTGATAGCCCATCACGTCGGGATGGCACGCGTGATTCGGCCTGCACAGATTCTTGTCGGCCACGGCGACGAAGCCGTTCATCTTCCCGCCCGCTACGTCGCCCAGGAAGGCGGCCTGGTCGTGCGGGTCGTTTCCGTTGCTGTCATGGTGGTCAACCCATGGCTTGGCGCAGCCTCCGTTGCGCGGGTCGGGCAGGCACGTACCAGCGGGAATGCCGTCCGCGCCGGGGAAGGTCCCGAAGTAGGAGTCGAACGAGCGGTTTTCCTCCATGATCACGATGATGTGCTTGATCTTGTGAATGCCCACGTCAGTCTGTGAAGCGGACCTTCCCGCGACGCTTTGCATGGCCAGCACGCTGACGCTGATTGCCAGGGCGACCGCCACGACGAAGAGCGATCTCGGCGCAAACCGGGATCGCTTGCGATGTTGCATTCGCCCTCCAGAACGACGGGCCGAAGGCCACGCTGAGCGTCCGAGCAGGCTAGCACGAACTGCCAGATCACCAATGAAAAGGGATGACTGGCCGACTACCGGGTGGACGCGGCGATCCAGCCAGCGATCTGGGCTCGCGAGCTGAATCCGAGCTTGTTCAGGATGCTGCGCACGTGACTGTCGACGGTGCGCTCGGAAATGAACAACCGGGCTCCGACTTGCTTGTTGGTCAGGCCCTCGGCGACGAGCCTGGCCACCTCCGCCTCCCGCTTCGCCAGCATGCCCGTATCGGGCCCGGGCGACGCACTCGCGACGGGATGATTAGGCTTACCGAGCACGAGCCTGACGGCACGGTCTCGGCTCAGGCGTCGGCCGGCTTCGAACTCGGTCGCGAAGCTGGCAGCACCGAGCCCTGCGATGGCCGACTCGCGCGCCTTCGAGTACAACGGAGCGAAGAACGGCATGATGTTCGCTCCGGCCTGGGTCCGCACCGCGTCTGCCGCGCCGAGCAGCTGCGCGGCGCGGCGCGGTTGACCCGACAGCGCCGCAAGACAGCCGAAGGCGTCAAGCAAGTAAAGCTGCGCGACCCAGTCGTCGATCTCCTCAGCGAGCGTGAGTGCCTCTGTGAGCGGCGGCTGGGCCTTCGCAAGATCACCGCTCAGCAGCGCGGCAGATCCTTGGTTCAGCAACATCATTTCTACCGCGTACCGGTCGCCGGATGCCCTCGCCAGACGCTCCCCTTGGGTGGCGGCGGACCTGGCCGCGCCCAGATCGCCGACGAAGAATCCGTTCAGCGCCCGGGCCTGCAGGACGGAGATCGCGCCGGGCGGGTAGTCGATGCCGGTGATCGCTACCTGTGCCTCGTCGAGCAGGCGACTGCCCGCGGCGCCGTTGCCGGCCATATTCTCCGCGATCGATGCCATCGCGAGGGCCTCGGTGAGCACATCCAGCTGTCCGGTCTGCCTGCCGATCGCCACCGCAGCCCGGAGCGCCCGCATCGCGGCTGCCGGATCAGCCTTCAGCACGGCCAGGAAACCGCGAACGAAATATGCCCAGCCCCGCGAATCTGGCTGACCATCGTCGGCTCCGAGGAATGCGTCGAGCCACCGGATGCCCTCCGTCGTCGCGCGCGTGCTCCAGTACCAGAACAGCGTTGCGCAGAGTTCCGCACCGCGAGATATGTCGCCACCGACCAGGTACCGCTGCAGGACGGCACGGACGTTATCCATCTCGAGGTCCGCCCAGTCGAGCCATTCAAGGATCCGATGCCGGCCTTGTAGCGCCGATGTCTGGCATCTCGACTGGTAATGCTCGGCGCAGCTACGCTCGGCGGCGGCCTCCTCGCCCGCTTCTGCGAGCTTGAGGCGGGCGAATTCGCGCATTGTCTCGTGCAGGCGATAACAAGCGATGCCATGGCTGTCCTCCTTCGTCAGCAGGGACTTGCCGACCAGGCCGGACAGCAGATCCAGCACTTGTGCAGCGGAGACCTCCGCTGACGCGCAGACGGACTCGACGTCGTCAAGGCTGAACCGCCCGGCGAACACCGACAACCGCCGCAGGGCCGTGCGCTCCCCCTCAGATAGCAGATCGTGGCTCCACTCGATGGTCGTCCGAAGCGTCTGATGCCGTGGCAACGCGGCTCGGCTTCCGCCGGTGAGCAGGGCGAAACGGTCGGTCAGGCGATCGCGGATCTGTTCCACCGTGAGGACTCGCGTCCTGACCGCGGCAAGTTCGATCGCTAGCGGCAGGCCGTCCAGCCTGCGGCAAACGTCTGCCACCGCCACCTGGTTAGACGTGGTCAGCTCGA
>DASWGE010000236.1:0-3499 GCA_036393895.1 Streptosporangiaceae bacterium
TCGTCCTGGGTCGCGTCCGTTGACACGTCGGTATCCGCCTTCGGACAATGATTCTAGAACTAAGTTCTAATACCGGGCTATAACAAAGCGCAGGAGGCGATCATGGCACTCGACCACAGCCTGGTGGGCGAACCGGGAGAGCCGCACGAGCGGTCCTGGACGTCGACCGACGCGCTGCTCTACGCGGTGGGTGTAGGGGCGGGGCTTGGCGATCCGCTCAACGAGTTGCAGTTCACCACCGAGAACTCAGAAGGCGTCAACCAGCAGGTCCTGCCGACCTTCGCGGTGCTGATCTCCCAGGCGGCGACCAGCCGGCGCCTGGGTAACTTCGACCGCGCGCAGCTCGTGCACGCCGAGCAATCGTTCGAGCTGCACCGGCCGCTGCCCGTCGCCGGAATGGTGCGCACGGTCTCGACGGTCAGCGGCATTTACGACAAGGGCTCGGGCGCGCTTGTCATGATCCAGAACGAGGCTGTTGACGCGGCCACCGGCGAACCGATGGTCACTACGCGCAGCGGCGCCTTCATCCGCGGCGAAGGCGGATTCGGCGGCGAGCGAGGCAGCAGCGAGCCGTGGCAGCGCCCCGAGCGGACGGCCGACCACCAGGTAGTCCTCGCGACCAGGCCAGAACAGGCGCTGATCTACCGGCTGTCCGGCGACCGCAACCCGCTGCACGCCGACCCCAAGTTCGCCGCCAGGGGCGGATTCGGCCGCCCGATCCTGCACGGCCTGTGTACCTACGGGGTGACCGGCCGAGCGCTGCTGCACATATTGTGCGGCTCGGACCCGGCACGGTTCGCTTCGATGTCGGGCCGGTTCACTCATCCCGTGCTGCCAGGCGACTCGCTGACGATCTCGATCTGGGTCACAGACGCCGCGACCGCCGATGGCAGCGGCACAGCTCAGTTCCAGACAGCCACCCAGGACGGAACGGTGGTCATCGACCGCGGCGTGATGCGCTTCCGCCCGGCCTGACCGCCGGGGCCGATCAACAGCTATGGCCCATCGACGTTCTAAGAACGCAGGTGATGGGCCATAGCTGTTGTATTTCTGGCTGGCGTGAGCAGACATGCTGAGGCTCGCGGCAAGTAGGGTGACCGGGTGACTGCCGGTAATGATGGCTTTCGGCCGGATTCGCCCGCCGAGCGGGCGCCACGAGCCGGTGCCTTGCGATGGGCTGTCCTGAGCGTTCGGCTTGCGACCGAAACCGCGTTGATTGTCGTGCTGGCGATCGTCGGCGCGAGCGCCACCTCTCTTGAATCGCGAAACGCGCCTGGCTTGGGAGACTCAGCGCCGGTCTAACCCGCGGCGCTCCATCCGGCGGGCCGCCAGGTCATTGCGCCGGGCGCTAACAACCGCCCAAGCTGCGATCGCAGTCGCAATGCCGAATGGCACAGAGAGCCACAGGTGGCCGGTGTAGACACCCAGGGCCAGGAACGCCGCTGCGATCAGCGGGACAGCCCCGCGGCCGGAGCTTCCGCCCTTCAACGTACGGTTAACTTTGTCAATTGCCTGCTGGTTGTTCCACCCTGTGGTCACACTGCCGAGTATGAACCCGTTCGGGCGCCCGCAGGTGGCGCGAGGCTGGGAAGCTGCCCGATGGCCCCACGGCCAGATATGCGTGCCAGGCGGCGGGAACGCCCGGAGTTGCTCTGATGCCCGGTAGGTAGGGTGTCCGCGTGGCTGTCAATAATGATGGCGTCGGATCGGATTCGGCAGGCGCGACAGGCTCAGCCGAATCGGGTCCTGGCGGCGCGCTGCGATGGGCCGTGCTTGCCGTGCGGCTTGCGACCGAACTCGCGCTGCTCGCCGTCCTGGCGATCGTCGGCGCGAACGCGAGTTCCGGGCTTGCTGCGCGGATCGCGCTCGCCGTCCTCTTGCCGCTCGCCACCGCCGTCATCTGGGGCATGGGCATCGCGCCAAGGGCGCGCAGCCGGTGGCCCGATCCATGGCGGATAGGCGTCGAGATCGTGCTGTTCCTCGCCGCGGCAGCCGGGCTGGCCGCCGAGGGCAGCGTGGTCGTTGCCATAGTGTTCGCGGTCATTGCGATCGGCATCGCGGTCGCCGTGCGGGCCATCGCGCCGGGCGGCTGACTCCCGGCCCGCAAAAAAACGCTCGCCGGCATTGCCGGCTATGCGACAGGGTTCTGTTCATGCCTGCTGATGATTTCTCCGAGCCAGTCGCCTTCCCCGAGCCGACTATTCCGGCAAGTTCGCGGCGCGAGGTGTTCCTCCGGTATCTCGCCTACTTCCGATCCCGGCTGGTTGCCAAGCTCATCGAGCTGCCCATGAGCGAGTTGCGGCGCAGCCGCCTGCCGTCAGGCTGGACGCCGCTCGAGCTGATCAAGCATCTTCAGCACGTCGAGATGCGCTGGCTGGAATGGGGCTTCGAGGGCCGCGATGTGGCCGATCCGTGGGCCGACAGCCAGGACGGGCGCTGGCACGTCGCCGACGACGAGACGCTCCACGGGCTCGTCGCGGCGCTCGGGGCGCAGGCCGAGCGGAGCCGCGCGGTCATAGAGTCACACGACCTAACCGAGATCGGGCAGCCGGGCGAACGCTGGGACGGCGACGACCCGCCGCCGCTTGAGCGGATCCTGTTCCACTTGCTGCAGGAGTATGCCAGGCACGTCGGTCACCTCGACATCGTCGCTGAAATCGCGGGCGCCCGGACCGGCGAGTGATCGCCGGGCTCCGGGACAAGCGCACGCGCACGCCCGAGCCGTGCTGTTTGCGTAGCCCAGGACCTCCCACGCCGACGCCTGTTGGAGCTACGCGGCGAGGTGAGATGCTTAGGCCGTGGTTGACTTCCAGGCTGATCCGTTCACCATCAATGTGAGCGATGAGGTCATCGCGGACCTGCGCGCCCGGATTAGCAACACGCGGTGGCCGGAGAAGTCGCCGGCCACGCCATGGGAGCAGGGCACGGATCTGCTGTACCTGCAGGATCTCCTCGCTTACTGGGCGGACGACTTCGCCTGGCGCACGCAAGAGGACTGGCTGAATTCCTTTCACCATTTTCGCGCCGACATCGACGGCATCGGGATCCATTTCGTGCACGAGCGAGCAGTTAGCGGCGAGGGCATCCCGCTGGTAATGACTCATGGGTGGCCGAGTTGCTTCGCCGAGTACCTGCCGCTAGTGCCTCTTCTGACCAACCCCGCCGCGCATGGCATAGCCGGCCCCGGATGTGACGTTGTCATCCCGTCGCTGCCTGGCTACGGATTCACCGAGCGCCCGGACAGAACCGGAGTGACGAGCAGGTACACGGCCGACCTCTGGCATCGCCTCATGCATGGCCTGGGATACCGCCGGTACGGCGCGCAGGGTGGTGACTGGGGAGCTGCTGTCACGACGTTCATGGCGCTCGACAATCCGGACCCGATGCTGGGCATTCATCTCAGCAACCTCGATGTCGCGCCATACCTGGGACGGGAATCGCGACCGTTGTCGCAATCCGAGCAGGCTTACCTTGCGCAGTTTGAGCGGTGGCGCGAGGA
>DASWGE010000237.1:0-4449 GCA_036393895.1 Streptosporangiaceae bacterium
CGCGTTCAGCATCCAGCGCGACTCAGGCTCGCTGAAATGCCCTTCGTCGCAGTGCACGTCGACGCTGTCGGCACCCGCCGCAGCGGCGTCGGCGCTCCAAGAGCTGACCGCGTCCACGTAGTCGTTGCGCCGACCGAAGAACTCCGGCGGCACCGAATGCGCCGCGAAGAACGTCACATGTACGCGCGGCATGCCCGACTCGTTCTCCAGCGAGCGCAGCAGGCGCACGTCGGCGAGCTCGCCATCCCTGGTCAGGTGGTAGCCGCTCTTCGCCTCGATGGTGGTGGTGCCGCTCAGCAGCCAGTCCCGCATCCGGCCCCTGACCTGGTTGCACAGCGTCCACGGATCGGTCCCCCTGGTGACCGTCACCGTGGAAGTAAGGCCGCCGCCCGCGGAAATGATCTCGGTCTTCGACGAGCCGCCTGACCTCATCGAAAGCTCGGCCCACCGGTTACCTGCGTAGACGGGGTGGGTGTGGGCATCGATCAGGCCGGGCGTGACCAGGGCGCCGCCGAGATTCTCCACATGGTCGACATCGACGATGTCCTCGATGATGCCGGGCAGGCTGGTCGGCAGCTGCGCCGCGGGGCCAGCCCAGGCAATCCGATCATTCTGCATTAGAACGGCCGCGTTACTCCATACCTCAGAACCGGTCCACAACCGGCCGATATTGGTAAGAAGTCGGACGCTCATTCAGTCACACCGAGCCTGGTCACCGCGCAGGCCGGGGCCGTGCTCGCTGTCGTGCCCCCACCTGCCATGACTCCGCCTGATCTAAGAATCCTGCGACATCTGCTTATGCAATAGCGGTATGTGGCCACAAGGCCACAGCTCAACGGGAACGGCCCTACCATATCGGTTGCATAGCGCTATTGCACTACTCAATGGCGTACCAGGGTTATCGCATGAATCAGTGGTCTAAGGCTGACTCAGTGGTCTAAGGCACGATCAGCGAATCAGGCTGAGTCGGTGGCGACGACGAACCGGTAAAACTCGGCGGCAAGCGCCGGCGGAACCCTAGCGGCAAGCTGACTTCCTGCGCCGGTGTGCTCTACGCGCAGGACCTCGCCCTCCTGATGCGCGCGGGCGAGCAAGTCACCGCGGGAGTACGGGACCACGACGTTGACCTCGCAGCTCAGCTGGGGCAGCAGCCGCTCCATCTCCGCAAGCAGCAGCGCGAGCCCGTCTCCGGTCCGAGCGGACACGACCACCGACTGCGGCTCCGCCAGCTGCAGGCCCTTGAGCTCGATCTCATCGGCGGCGTCAGACTTGTTGAAGACCACCAGTTCTGGCACGTCGCGTGCGCCGATCTCGGCGAGCACCTCCCGCACCGCGGCGATCTGGGATCGCGGATCGGCATCGGAGCTGTCGACCACATGCACGATGAGGTCAGCGTCGGCGACCTCCTCCAGGGTCGAGCGGAAGGCTTCGACGAGCTGATGCGGCAGATGCCGGACGAACCCGACCGTGTCGGTGAGCGTGAACGGGCCGCCCGATGGCAGCCGGGCCTTGCGTACCGCCGGATCCAGGGTCGCGAAGAGCGAGTCGTCGACCAGCACATGCGCGCCGGTCAGCCGGTTCAGCAGGCTTGACTTGCCCGCGTTCGTGTAGCCGGCGATCGCGACCGAGGGGATCTCGCGCCGCCTGCGCTGGCTTCGCTGGACCCCGCGGCCGACGGCCATCTCGGCTATCTCGCGGCGCAGCCTCGCGATCCTTGTCCTGATCCGCCGGCGGTCCGTCTCGATCTTGGTCTCGCCTGGGCCACGGGTACCGATGCCGCCGCCGCCCGCCACCCGGCCTCCGGCCTGCCGGGACAGTGATTCACCCCAGCCTCGCAGCCGGGGCAGCATGTACTGCATCTGGGCCAGCTCGACCTGAGCCTTGCCTTCCTTGCTCCTGGCGTGCTGGGCGAAGATGTCCAGGATCAGGGCGGTCCGGTCGATCACCTTGACCCGCACTACGCCCTCTAGCTTGCGCAGCTGGCTGGGAGTCAGCTCTCCGTCGCAGATCACCGTGTCCGCCCCGGTCGCCGCGACCAGTTCGGCAAGCTCGGCAGCCTTGCCTGCCCCGACATAGGTCGACGCGTCAGGCCGGCCGCGACGCTGGGTCAGCCCGTCGAGAACCAGCGACCCCGCAGTCTCAGCGAGCAGCGCGAGCTCGCGCAGGGAGTTCTCGGCCTGTTCGAGCGTCCCGTCGGTCCACACGCCGAGCAGCACGACCCGCTCAAGCCGCAGCGCCCGGTATTCGACCTCGCTGACATCCTGGAGCTCGGTCGACAGCCCGCCAACCCGGCGCAGCGAATGCCGCTCCTCCAGGTCCAGCTGGCCCGGATCGAAGGTCTCGGGCGTCTCGTCATCGATGTACTTGTCGGATTCTGCTGTCATTTGCCGTCCAGGATGGGACCGCCTTCTGCGGCGGTCACTCGATGCTGCCACGGCGGCACCGCGGCGTCACCTGAATAACACCACGGAGCCGCAGGATGTGCCCATCCGAGGCCCGGGTGCGCGAGTATGCCATCGTTGAGTCCAGGCACCCGCGGCACGGAGGAGCTACCAGGAATGAGCTACGGCGAAGGAATCCAGGTCAACGGCCCGGTCAGGGATCGGTACGAGGAAATCCTGACGCCACAGGCCCTGGATCTGGTCGCGCTGCTGCAGCGCGAACTCGGCCCGCGGAGGACAGAACTGCTCGCCGCCCGGGCGGCCAGGCAGCAAGAGCTCAGCGCCGGCGCGACGCTCGACTTCCTGGCTGAAACCGCGCAGATCAGGGCGGACCGCAGCTGGCGCGTGGCATCGCCTGCCGCTGGCCTGGTGGACCGCAGGGTCGAGATCACCGGCCCGACCGACAAAAAGATGACGATCAACGCGCTGAACTCCGGCGCCAAGGTGTGGCTGGCCGACTTCGAGGACGCAAACACGCCGCTGTGGGACAACATGGTCTCCGGCCACCTTAATCTCAAGGACGCACTCGACCGCAGCATCGACTTCACCAGCGCCGACGGCAAGGATTACCGGCTCGCCCCAGACGAGGCGCTCGCCACGATCGTGGTCAGGCCACGCGGCTGGCATCTGGAAGAAAAGCACGTGCTCGTCGACGGCCAGCGCATCTCGGGTAGCCTGTTCGACTTCGCGATGTACTTCTTCCACTGCGCGCGGCGGCAGCTCGCCAAGGGCAAGGGCCCGTACTTCTACCTGGCCAAGATGGAAAGCCACCTCGAGGCCAGGCTCTGGAACGATGCCTTCAACCTGGCACAGGATGCGCTCGGCCTGCGCCGGGGCACCATCAGGGCGACGGTACTGATCGAGACCATCCCTGCCGCGTTCGAGATGGAGGAGATCCTCTACGAACTGCGCGAGCACAGCGCTGGGCTGAACGCCGGCCGCTGGGACTACCTGTTCAGCATCATCAAGAAGTTCCGTACCAGGGGCAAGGATTTCGTGCTGCCCGAGCGCAACGCGGTGACCATGACTGCGCCCATGATGCGCGCCTACACCGAGCTGCTGGTCAAGACCTGCCACGGCCGCGGTGCGCACGCGATGGGCGGAATGGCGGCGTTCATTCCGAGCCGGCGCGATCCTGAGGTCAACAAGGTAGCCCTGGCCAAGGTCCGCGACGACAAGACCCGAGAGTCACGCGACGGGTTCGACGGCTCCTGGGTGGCCCATCCTGACCTGGTCCCGGTATGCCGTGAGATCTTCGACGGCGTCCTCGGTGACGCGCCGAACCAGCTCGGCAAGCTCCGCGACGATGTGCAGGTGACCGCTGCGGAGCTGCTCGACGTAGCCAGCACCCCGGGCGAGATCACCGAGGCGGGCCTGCGCAACAACGTCAGCGTGGGGCTGCAGTACCTGGCCAGCTGGCTGGCCGGCCAGGGCGCCGTGGCGATCTTCAACCTCATGGAGGACGCGGCAACAGCTGAGATCTCGCGCTCCCAGGTCTGGCAGTGGCTGCACAACGACATCAATCTCGCCGAGGGCCCGCAGGTCACCAGGGAGCTGGTGGGGCAGATCATGGACGAGGAACACGCCAAGATCGCCGACGCCTACGGTGCTGCGTACGACGCCGCTAAGTTCGCGGAGGCCGTCGACCTGTTCAAGGACGTCGCGCTCGCCGACGACTACGCGGAATTCCTGACCCTGCCGGCCTACGAGCACATGCCGTAGCCCGCCTCGGGAGCCTGGCCGCATGCCCGGCGGCTTTGCGACGTCTACGCCGGCTGGTTCGGCGGCGCGTCCGCGCCGCGGCTAAGTTCGCTATATGCCTACTCAGACTGAGAAAGCCGAGCGGTTCCTGACCCTGCATGACAGTGCGCAGCCGCTGCTCATGCCCAACCCGTGGGACCGCGGATCGGCGGCACTGCTCGCATCGCTGGGATTCGAGGCGCTCGCCACCACAAGCAGCGGCTTCGCCGCGACACTCGGGCGGCTCGACGGAGCGGTGAGCAGGGAC
>DASWGE010000238.1:0-1678 GCA_036393895.1 Streptosporangiaceae bacterium
AGGGCAGCCCTGGTTCCCTGAGGCCTTTGCCGCATTCGAGCGGATCTGGTCGGGCGACGCCACAGCCGCTGATTGGAACGCGATCGTACCGTTCACCCACGGGCGATGGGACGCCGTCAGCATGGCCCACCACGCCAAGGAAGCGAGCCAGACGAACGCGGACGCGGCAGCCGTCTACTACTCGGCCGGCGCCCTCGACCCGGCAGCCACCAGATCCGCCGTCGCCCGCCTTCGGGCGCGGGTCCTACTCGTCGCGGGCGAGTACGACGTCGCGCTCCCCCCGAAGTGCGCCGCCGAGTATGCCGGCCTTTTCGGTCAGGCGGAGTTGGCCGTGCAGCCGGGCGGCGGACACTTTCCATGGCTCGACAATCCGCAGTGGTTCGTGCAGACCCTGACAGACAGCGCGAGGTAGGCAGGCCGGGCTGCCCTCGTAGGCGTCGCGCCGGTCATCGCGGTACCGATGAGTTCTTCGGGTGCCGGACGTTTCATGTCTGAGAGCCTGCACCAGGCAGGATCAGACCCAGGAGAATGTACCGATGGACTTCAAGCTCGAACTGATCGTGATCCCGGCCGCGGACGTGGACAAGATGAAGGCCTTCTACATCGACAACGCGGGCTTCCGCCTCGATGTCGATCACAGGGCCGGCGAGAACTTCCGGGTGGTACAGCTGACGCCACCGGGGTCAGCCTGCTCGGTCACGCTGATGCCGAACGCGGCAGCCGCCGGCTCCATCCAGGGGCTGCAACTGGTTGTGACCGACATCGACGCGGCTAGATCTGAACTGACCGACCGCGGAGTGGAGGTCAGTGAGGTGTTCCACTTCGAGGAGGGTGGCCAGCGGCCGGGGCCCGATCCCGCCCGCGCTAGCTACAACTCGTTCGTATCGTTCACAGACCCCGAGGGGAACACCTGGCTGGTCCAGGAGGTCAAGGAGCCGGAGTCGAGGACGTGACGGTGGCGGGCTCGCGCGAGGACGCGGCGGCCGGCCCGGGGAACGCTGACGTAACGACTGAAAGCGATTTCGCCAGGCTCGCCGGACAGCACCGGCGCGAGCTCCACCTGCACTGCTATCGGATGCTGGCCTCGTTCGACGAGGCCGAGGACGCCGTGCAGGAGACGCTGCTGCGGGCCTGGCGGGCGCGGGAGAGCTTCGAGGGCGGCCCGATGGCCCGTGCCTGGCTCTACCGGATCGCCACGAACGTCTGCCTTGACCTGATCAGGCGGCGGGCGCGGCACCTGACAGCCGTGCAGTCGCTGGCCGAGGTGCCGTGGCTACAGCCGTACCCGGATCGGCTGCTGGACGAGATCGCGCCGGCAGCCGAGCGGCCCGACGAAGTGGTGGTCGAGCGCGAGACCGTGGAGCTGACCTTTATCGCCGCTCTGCAGGTGCTGCCACCCAGGCAGCGGGCCGCGCTGATCAGCCGCGACGTGCTCGGCTGGTCAGCGAAGCAGACCGCCGATCTGCTCAGGACCAGCGTCGTGGCGGCGAACAGCGCGCTGCAGCGCGCCAGGGAGACGATGGCCGGCCACCTGCCTGCCCGGCGGGCTGACTGGTCCGCCGGGCAGCCGAGCCCGCGCGAGCGCGCGCTGCTCGATCAGTTCATCGACGCGCACGAGCGGGGCGATGCCGCCGCAGCCGCTGCCATCGCGGCCACCGACATCAGGATCACCATGCCG
>DASWGE010000239.1:0-6381 GCA_036393895.1 Streptosporangiaceae bacterium
CGCCGCAGGCGCCGCCTTGATCGTAGTAAGGGCAAATCCGGCAGTGCAGGCTGGGACAAGGCTGGCCGGTGACATGCCCGGTGACATGGGGTGTGACATGGCCGGTGTCAGCGCGGGCGGATCGTGATCCATCGGCGAGCACGATCGTGAGGTGAGATTTCGATGAAGTCGCGCATGGGGACAGACCGGCCGGGCCTCAGTGCCGGGTGTGATGAGCGGGTTCGGGTTCGTCATTTCGGGTGCCTGACATGACTTCCGATCTGGAAGCGCCAGGCGTAGCCGGCCGACGCGGCTGGTTCTCCCAGGGCCGGGCTCATATCGACCGTGGCCAGACCTTCGCGGGCGGCGTCGGCGAAGGTGATCTCGACACTTGTAAACGCTGAGTCGACCGGGCTCTGAATGAAGGTGACCGTCGCGACGCCCGCGCGCGCGTCGGCTGAGTCGGTAAGTTCGCGGCTGGTGATCTGGGACTGGAAGCCGAACTGGGGGTTGAACTCTGAAAGCTTATGTATGGTCGCTGCGTCACGCCGTGCGAGCGCCCGCAGATAGCAGCGCGTCAGGTAGACCTGCCCGCGAGCAGGCTTGCCGTGGATCCGCATGGGCCAGTGGCATGGGCCCAGTGAGGCCGGGAGGAAGTCAGTCCGCTCGGCGAGCGTGGTCGCGGTTCGGATCTGGTGCGTGTGAGTGCTGACCGGTTGGCGTGTGATCGCCCACACGCCAGCCATCACCACGAGCGCTGAGCCTGCAGTTAGAGGTATCGCCAACCGGCGATGCCGACCCGCAGCTGCCATGAGCTTGCGTGCGCCTGTCATCGTCATTCTCCTCCTGGTCGGAGGCTCGCATCCCGTGTGCACATTGGGGCGCCAGTACCGGATCACCTTGTACCAGTACGAGGCCGAGCGGACACGGCGTCGCTAGCGTCCGCGGTGATCGTCCCACGCAGCATCAGGCGCTGAGAGGTGGCTCATATCTCGATTGATCGTTCGCGATATACCTTGTCAAGATATCGGCTAAGTCAGTATCAGATACCCGCTTTTCGGCAACGCGGCACAGTGCCGTCGTTAGGCAGGACTCCGAATCGTTCGGCGAGGTCGCGGAGCTCGGGCTTAGGCCGGAGACCGGAGAGCTGGAGCAGGTCGCGGGTGACGAGGCGGGCTCCCAGGTGAGCGTGGGTGAGTTCTGGTGTGAGCTGTTCGGCTTGCTGCAGGTCGTGGATGGCTTCGCCGATCTGGCGCCGCATGGCATGCGCCGCGGCGAGGTCGATCATGTGCCGCGCCTGCCGCTCAGGCAACGGGGCCCGGTAGTCGACATCTCTGGCCAGGTCTAGGGCGTGGCCGGCGTCGCCCAGGTCGACAGCGACGGAGGCGGCGTGGATGGCGACGTTAACCGGGCCGAACTCGGCGCCGTAGTCATCGCGGCCGTGCCCGACTCTTTCGGCAACATCGCGCGCAAGGTCCAGATGCCGATAAGCGCTGGCGCGGTCGTTGTCGCGTGCTGCTGTGATGGCGAGCACGAGCTGGCAAGCGCCATACAAGGACTGAGCCGCCGACGTAGCATCCCTGGCCTTCGTGAAGGGTTCGAGGGCCGCAGCGGTTGTTGCGGCGACTTGCTGGGCGGGGCCGATCTGATCGAGGCTGAGGAAGACGTGGGCCATCCGGTACATGCTGGCCGCGACGGCGAGGGCGTCCCCGCTGGCTTCGGCCAGGCTGCGCTGCAACGAGCAGGAGGCGGGGCTCTCGGATCCGCCGGCGGAGGCACTCGCGTTCTCATCGGCGTTGTTCGGCGTCATCCGCCGGCGATATCGGCGGCCCTGAGGCTGCAGCTGCGGTGGTGATGGATGCGGCGCGCTTCGTGCGCGAGCGTGTGGCCTTTCCCGATGATGCGAGCGAAGCCGAGCCCGGCTGAGCGGCGCCCGGCAGCGACCGCAGTTCGGTTGCATCGTCGTGATGGCAGGGTCAGCGAACCGAAGCCGCCTACTGCGTGAGCAGCAAGAGCAGCGGCAGGGCCGCCAGTACCGCGACCACGATGAGCACCCGCAGCCAGGTGCTCTTCCAGTTCCGGTACACCGGAATGTGCATTCGCGCTTTCGGGGCCGAGCCCGCAGCGGGCGCAGGTGTACTTGCGGAACGCGCTTGCGTTGCGGCCAGCTACCCGATCCTCGGCAGGCAGCCAGCGTGGTTCATCCGCGCCGCGAGGACCAGCGCCTTCTCGGCGTACGTGATCCCCTGCTGCGGCGTGATCGGGGCCAGCGCGATCTCCCGCTCCAGCACGTAGGTCGGCCGCTGGGCCGCGCACCAGCTCTTCAGGGCGGGCGACATCGGGGCCGGGCCGCTCCCGCAGCTGGCCGTCAGCGCGATCTCGCCAGCGCCAGCCGCCGCGGCGGCGAGCGTCTTGATCTTCATGGTGGTTCATCCTTCCGGTTGACTCAGCCGCAGCCTGCCGGCTACGCCGCTGGCCAGGGGAGCTTTAACCGGGCCAGCCGGTAACTTCAGCTACCACCAGCCCTCGCCGCAGCCCTATGCGCCGCCCCTTCACTACTTCACGAGGGGAGCTGGTCATGATGCCTTCTCCTGGCCCGCGGTGCCGGTATCGCGTTGCCTCAGGCGCGCTTGCGCTCGCCGGCAGCTGGGGCAGCGCTCTTGCTGCGCATGCGAGCGGCCCTCCGGCGTTCCCGGTCAGAGCGCTTGCTGGCAGTCTTGCCGTACCGCTGCCGGGCAGCTTCCCCGGACGTGCCGAGCATCGCGCCGATCGCGGCCCACGAATGGCCCTCTGCGCGGGCGACGCTCACGGCGTCGGCAAGCTCGCGCTGGCGGTCGGCGAGGCGCCAGACTGCCGTCGCGATGTCCCGCAGCGCCCGCGCGTCGGCGATGGCCTCCGGGTCGGGCTTGTGCTCCTCGAAGTGGCGGGCGAGCTCGTCGGCGTGCGCCAGTATGTCCTCAGTCGACCGCGGCATCAGCGGTCACCTCCCCCCGGTGAGGTATTTCGGCCGGGCGCGGTCGGCGTGGACGATGACCGGGCCCTCGGCACCGTCCACGACGCCGACCTCGAGCAGCCTGTTGCCGTCACGCCTCGGCCCGATGAACATCGTGAGGCCCTCGTCCAGGTACTCGACGCGGACGGGATTCCGGAATGCATGCAGCATGTCCTCATCAGCGACGCCGTGCTTCCGCGCGCTGTCTGCGATGACCGGATCCACACCCAAGCAAGATAACTTGCCAGGGCTAGATTAGCAAGATAACTTGTTACGCCTCGGTCACGCCGCCTATGCCAGACGGCTTTGGCCCTGGTCGCGGCGTGGTTCCGGGTGCGGCAAGTCCGCGCGTTACGGTGCGCGTTCGTCAGCTGCTTGCGGGCTGCTGGCGCCGTGACCCTTTCCGAGGCGACTGTCGACGGCGCGCTGATTGCGGCTGGCGCCGCGGTTGTCGGCTTCGTGGCCGCGTTCGCTGGCAACATCCTGATCGAGCGGCGCCGGGAACGCCGCACGGCGAGGGCGGCGCGGGATCAGGCGATCGCTGAGCCGCTTGTCGCCGTAGTGGACCTGATGAGCGGCATACAGGCTGTGCGGGGCGCGTATCAGGGTCAGGGCGGCTGGCGTCATTACACGCGGCTGAGCGCGGTGCTGCTCGCTGCTTTCGGCTCGGAGTTCGCGTCGCCAGCGGGCCTTTCTCTGGACGATGTGCTGGACTGGCGGAGGCTAGCGCCGGTGTTTGACCGGATCCTGGCCGTGGACCGGGACCTGGACGACAGGAAGCGGCTGGTCGCGCTGGACCTGGCCACGGTGCTGCTGCCCCGCACCGTGCGGTTCTACTCGGCTGTCGCGGTGCTGACGCTCGGGAGCGATAAGCAGATCGCCAGTGCGGTGCGGGACCTGACGCCGGCTGTAGGCAGGCTCATGGAGGTGATCGCCGGCAAGGCGCGGACGTATGAGCGGGCGCGGGCGCGGGCCGAGAAGGCGCTCGGACAGTTCCGCGCGGTCGCCGACCAGCGGCGCTGAAATATGGGCTCTGCCGGCCGGCTAGCTGGCCACCTGAAGCGGTTCGGTCTCGCTCGCGCCGTGCTAGGCAGCTCGCTTTCCGTAAAGCCTCACTGCCTGGTACTGGCTGCTGCCCGGTCGGGCTACCTGTCAGCCTCACCCAGTCGGGCACGATCTCCAGCGCATCGCCCAGGGTGCGTAGCTGCTGGTCTTCATCTGGCGTCACGCGCCGAACCTAGCCGCGCACCGCATTCTTTCGTCAAGTCAATTATGAGCGGCTGAGATCAGGTAGGACGCCGGGCCCGATCGGGCAATGGCAGCGAGGGCAGACCGGCTCGCCGCGGGCTTCGCGGATCTTCCCACAGCTGCCAGCGCATCTCGTAACCGGCCGCCGCGAGCTCGGAGAGGGCCGCGGAATCACAGGTCGGCAGCGTAGTGCCGCAGCTGATGCGGATGGATCTTGCCGATCTCGGCTTCATGGCAGCGGCGCTCGATCATCTGGGCTATCCCCTTGCCGGTGAGGGCCTGGCCGCGGGCGCCGAGCCAGAGCAGCGGCAGTCGGGCCAGCGGGTGCCCGGAGCCGGCGCGCAGGTACCGGGTCAGGGCCTTGCCGGTCACGTTGCCGAACGGGACCGTCCGCCACTTGGAGCCCTTCCCGAGCACGATCAGCTGATCCCGCACCATGTCGAGCTGCTCGACACGGATCGCGGCCATCTCGGCGAGCGGCGGCGCGCCGGGCTCGCAGAACAACCGGATGATCGCGGTGTCGCGCCGCGCGTCGTGGTCCCTGCCGTCGCAGATCTTGAGCAGCGCGGAGGTCGTCGACGTCGGGAATCGGGATCTCCTTGACCCGACCGAGCGGTTCTCCACGCCGTGCAACGGCGACCGGCCGATCAGGTCTTCCTTGACGGCCCAGTTATAGAACCGGCGCAGCGACCGGAACCGCACGAGCTCGGTGGCCGGGCTGTGGGTCTTGCGGACGCCGATCAGGTAGGCGAGCACCTGGTCCTTGGTGAGCGCCAGCAGGTCGGCGCCGCCGTGGTGCCCGGCGAGCTGGCAGGCGGCCTCGCGGCAGGACTGCAAAGTGCGGGGGGAACGGTCGTGCAGGTCGCGCTCAAAGTCGCGGAAGGTTAGCTGGTTGACACCCTCAAGGTCCCTCATAGGGTTCGGATATCAGATGGTTAGCGAGCGCTGTGCGCGTCCCCGGGCCGATGAGCCTGCCGCGTTTCTGCTGCAGGGTGTGCGTTGCTGCGCGCTCGGAGGGACTCGAACCCCCAACCTTCTGATCCGTAGATATCTACGCGCACATCCGCCATCAGCTCATATGCCCGTTGACCTGGTGAGAGGATGCTCAGCGATGTGCAACAAGTGGCGGCGTTGAGCGCTGCTGTGCGGCCAAAATCCGGCCAGCCCGAGCCAGCGACCCCCTGCTTGCAAAATACGCCCAGGCTGTCGGTCGGTATCGCTCACCTGGGTTTGCACTCACAGCGTGTCCGTCAGGATCGACCTGCGGCGGTTCCTGTTGTGGTCAACCTTGGTGGTCAGCAAGCGCGGGTCTGGCCTCTTCGTCCCGAAGCCAACTAGCTGCCTCCGTTGACAGGACTTTGCTGTGCCTGACCTGCACGAGGTCGTCCGCTGCCGTGCGCTGTTGTCCGCCGTTATCGGCGGCGATCGTTACTCACATGGTTACTCGGTCTAGCGATCGGGGTCATCGCGGTGGCCGAGCAGCCATCGCCCTGGGCGGTGGAGTGGCGCCCACCAGGTCTCCTCGCAGCGGGGGTCGTTGCATTGGACGTGCGCGATCGTGCAGTGTTAGGTGCGCTCTGTCGATTCGCTGCTGCTCAGACCGCTCGAACTTCGGCGAGCCGCTTGACTGCGAACTGGTCGGTCATGCTGGGGTCCCAGCAGACGGCGGCTTCCCATGCGGCCCGCGCTTGCGCGGCGATGTCGTACGCGTCGTCGTCGAGACCGGCGGCGTTGTGCGGCAGTGCCAGGTCGAGGTCGGGGACGTCGACGTGCGACTCGTCCCAGTCGATCATCGCGACGCGATCCGCGGTCATGCGGATGTTGCCCGGGTTGGGGTCGCCGTGGACGACGCACGTCGTGCGACCGGTGAGTCGCGCCCACGCTGCTCGGCATCGAACGACACCCTCAGGCGGCATCGCGCCGAGGTCGACCTTCGTCCCGGTCTCGGCGTGCAGAAGGTCGGTCGACGATCGCCAGCCCGGGCGTTGGGGCCAGCCGTGCGTGAACCGATGCAGCTGGCGGAGTGTGTCGGCGACGCGACGCCAGTCGGCTTCGGTCTCGGGCGATCCGCCCTCCACGTAGGTCATCACCACCAGACCGTCGGCGAAGTGCCGGCCGTCCGTGGTTGGGATCGGCACCGGCACCGGCATCCCTTCACGGTC
>DASWGE010000240.1:0-4229 GCA_036393895.1 Streptosporangiaceae bacterium
TGCGGGTCGGCGGACCGGCCGCCGGCGCCCCCGCGACGCGGCCCGCCCAGGCACCCCGCGACAACCTCGGAGACCTGGGCAAGCTAGCCCGCGACCAACGCTGGTTCCTGGCGATCTTCGCCGTGAAGGTCGCCCTCGGCCTGGTGGCCTTTGCCATCAAGCCATGGCTTGGGCTGCTGTTCTTCGCCGCTTACGGTGTCTACTTCTGGCGGGAGATCCGCGGCAGTGGCGGGCCCGGCCTCGACGAGGACCTTCAGGCGCTGCGGCTGCAGCGCCGTCGGCCACAGCCGGCCACCTGGGCCGTGGTCACCCAGACCCTGGCCACAATCGGGGTGATTTTCGCCGCCTCACAGGTGTTCGTGCACCAACTCGAAGCGATCGGCCCGATGCTCGGCCTGCCAGCTGCAGTGACCGCGCTGCTGCTATCGCCGATCGCGACCGAACTGCCCGAGATCATGAACGCGATCATCTGGGTCCGTCAGGGCAAGACTCGCCTGGCACTGGCCAACATCTCGGGCGCGATGATGATCCAGGCAACGGTGCCATCCGGGCTGGGCCTGCTATTCACGCCGTGGCGATTTGGCACCGCTCTGCTCATCTCCGGTCTGGCCACCATGGCCGCGATCAGCTACCTGCTGATGCTGCTGCGCACCGGCAGGTTCGGCGCCACAACCCTCTCGCTCGCAGTTGTTCCCTACCTCGCCTTCGCCGTCTGCCTCATCCCCGTGCTCGCCTGAAACCCTTGTGCCGTTGACGAGCGGGCCAACCTCAGGGCACGCTGACTGCAAGACTGCAACGTCCCGTCAGTGCTCCAGTGGCCGGATGACCTGCCAAAGTACGCGACTCGCCGGTAGGCGCGGGTCAGGGAGAGTTCATGCGAGTGGAAGTGAGCCCCGAAGCCGCGGCGATGGTCCGTGAGCGCGGCGGGCGGCTGTGGGTATGGGCGGCCCGGCCGCCGGTGTGTTGCTGGGGAACGCCCGCGTACATGCACGCGGCCACCGAGCAGCCGCCCGGCCTGTCCGGGTTCAGCCTGGTGTCGCAGGCGGACGTGGACATCTGGTTCCGCGCTCCTGCCGGCCGAGTACCTGACGTACTGGAGATCGGCCTGCGGGGCCGGCGGAGACCCCGCGTCGAGGCCTACTGGGATGGCTGCCTCATGGCACTCTGACTCATGGCCGCCCGCCGCCGCCTTCGAGGCCGTCTCTGGCCAGTCTTAGTGGGACTGATCGTGGCCGTGACCGTGGTGATGCGGATGCTCTCCGGTATCGGAACCGCCCTCACGGGGCGGATCGGCCGGCATTCAACAACCGGGCTGGCCGTGGTGGCCGCAGCAAGACTGCTGGTTACGGAGCTTGATGAGCGTGTTGGACGCGGCCATCCGCAACTTCGTGACGAATGGGGCGTCGTACGTCATCCAGTTTGAAATGAGGGCCCCCGGACCCGACTTCGGCCGAGGTTCCTGACCTGGCTCTGTCATAACTCCAACGTACGGCGAAGGCCGGCTCTCGTCCAACCGCGAGGCGCGGGCTATCGGCGTCGCCGACCAGCAGTTGGTTTCTCGCCGCCCGCCGGCGGGCAAATGCATCGCGTGCCTCAGGAGGCTGGCGGAGCCGGAATCGTGATCGTCGGCGCCGCCATGGCGGGCGGCAACGCCGCCGTCACCCTGCGGGAGGAGGGTTTCCGTGATGGCGTTACCATCGTCGGCCAGGAACCAAGCCTCCCCTTTGGCAGGCCTCCGCTCTCCAAGACGTACCTGCGGTCGGAAGAGGACCTCGCGGGCTGGTATGTCAGGCCAGCCGACTGGTATGGGGAGCACGACGTGGAGCTCCTGCTCGGGTCGAGCGTTTCAGTCATCGATGCCGCAGCGCGCCAGGTAACACTCGGCTCAGGCCAGGAGCTGCGATACCAGAAGCTACTGATCGCCACGGGTGGCCGGAACCGGCGGCTCAATGTTCCTGGGGCTGGCCTGCCTGGTATCCACTACCTGCGCACGATCGCTGAATGCGAGGCGATCAAAGCCGAAGCGATCCCCGGCCGGCGCGCGCTCGTCGTGGGCATGAGCTTCATTGGCTCGGAGGTGGCGGCGTCGCTGACGCAACTCGGGGTGCACGTGACCGCCATCTTTCCCGGCAGATTCCCGCTTGAGCGGGTGCTGGGCCGCGAAATCGGCGCGCTCATGGACGCCATCCACCGCGCCAACGGGGTTGATTTGCTCGCTGGCCACCAAGTTGCCGGTTTCGAAGGGACGGACCGGCTGCAGGCGGCTACGACTGCTGCCGGCGTCCGCGTGGCGTGCGACTTCGCTGTAGTTGGAGTCGGAATCGAACCGGTGGTGCCGGGCCTGGCCGGCCAGTCGATCGCCCAGGACAATGGTGTTCTGGTTGACGAATGCTGCCGGGCCAGCGCGGCCGACGTCTACGCGGCCGGAGATGTCGCGAACCATCGTCACCCCGTATTCGGGCGAGTCCGCGTCGAGCACTACAACAACGCGGAGAAACAGGGTGCCGCGGCAGCCAGATCGATGCTGGGCTCGGATGCGCCCTACGACTACATCCATAGTTTCTGGTCAGATCAGTATGATCACAAGCTGGAGTATGTCGGCCATGCCACGACATGGGATGAGTTCGTGGTCCGCGGGAGCCTGGAGGAAGGAAGGCTTGTCGGGTTCTACCTCGTCGGCGGAGTAGTGCGCGCGGCGGTCGGCCTCGACCGTGGCGGTGACCCGGAGCTGGACCGGGACTCGGAAATGGCAGCGGCTGCGCGTTTGGTTGCCGCGCAAGCCCGGCCTGCTCGTGAGCAACTCGCCAGCGAACAGGCGGATCTTTGGTCTTTGGCCAAGATCTAGACATTTGAGAACAGCGGGATGTTCGCGCCGCTGGCCGGAGCCAGCGGGCTATCCAGCAGCGCGAGGATCAACTCCGCGACATCGCCGGGCGTCAGGCCCGGACGAAGTTCCGGGTTAGCCCGGCGCAGCATCTGGGTGTCGACCGCTCCTGGGCTCACGCAAATTGCGCTGATGCCGTGCTGCCTCCCTTCCACGGCAATGGCTTCGGTGAGGCCGATGACCCCGTACTTGGAGACGTTGTAGGCGGCTAGTCCAGGGAACTTCTCGGTGGCGTAGATACCGGACAGCGAGGCGATATTGACGATCCGTCCTTCGCCCGCAGCGCGCATGGCGGTGAATGCCGCGCGGCCGCACAGAAACGAGCCGGTCAGGTTGACCCCGATCGTCTCTTCCCAGATGTCCAACGTGGTCTCGCCGAAAGGCGCAGACGTCAGTACGCCAGCCGCGCAGACCAGGGCGGCGAGCGGGCCAACTTGCCCGGCGGCCGCGAACAGCCGTTCGACGTCTCCGGGCTTGCTCACGTCGGCGGGTACGGGCGTGGCCTCGCCGCCGGCTTCCCGGATGGTGCCGACGACCCCGGCAAGTGCATCGTGATCACGTGCCGCGAGCACGACGTGCGCGCCAGCGCCAGCGAGTGCCCTGGCGGTGGCAGCTCCGATTCCCCGGCTGGCGCCGGTGACCACCGCGAGACGTCCTGCCAGCCAGTGCCCCGGATCAGCCACGGACTGCGGCCCCGGCGTCCTTGCGGATGACGCGCCGGTAGAGCTGTTCGTGAGCATCCAGACTCCGTTCCAGGTCCAGATGCCTTTCGGCATGCTCACGGCATGCTGCGCGCGAGATCTGGGTTATCCGCTGGACCCCGTCTGCGGCACCTTGGATATCGTCCGGTGCGATCAGGAAACCGGTCACGCCATCGGTGATTATCTCCCCGAGCCCACCGCGATTGAACGCGACAACGGGAGTCCCGCACGCCAGTGCGTCAGCGGCGGCCATGCCGAAGGGCTCGTCCCACCTCGCTGGGCAGACGACGACAGCCGCGCGGGCCATGGCCGCCCACATGGTGGTTCGCGGCACTCCATCATGCACCATCACGCCTGGCTCGCCGCGCCGCGGGCCGATCTGTTCGCGCGCGTACTCGGCGTCGTAGGCGTCGCCGTAGACGTCGATCCGGGTTCCGGCCGCCTGAGCGATGTCGATGGCCTCGGCGGCCCCCTTCTCGGGACTGAGCCTGCCAGCAAACACGGCGCCGTCCCCGGCCGCGTCCGACCAGGGGACCGAACGCGTCGGCACGTAGGGCGGGAGGATCGCGTCGACTCGGGTGACCATGCGCCAGGCGCTCGCCTGGGACGTGGACACGCACGCTACGGCCGGAGGTCGGCTGCCC
>DASWGE010000241.1:0-2695 GCA_036393895.1 Streptosporangiaceae bacterium
CAGGATGAGGTGGAGCAGCGGGTTCAGGGTCGAGATGCGCGTGGAACGGGTGGAGGAGCCGACGGTGTTCGGGTTCACCTGGCAGATCTATGGGCTGCCCGAGGACGATCCGCGTCGTACCTATGTCGAGTTCACGCTCGAACCGGCCGGTGCTGGCACGCGGCTGAGGGTGGTCGAGAGCGGTTTCGCCCAGCTACCCGAGGACGCCTACCGCGCGGCATACGACGGCAACACCAAGGGTTGGGCGAGCGAGCTGGGCGAACTGGTCGACTACCTCAATGCCGCATGATATCGAGGCGATCGCCGAGCAGGTCTTTACTGCCCTGGCCGACCCGACGCGCCGCGCCATCCTGGCCGCGCTGGCCTCCGGGGGGCCGGCGACGGCCACCGACCTGGCCGATCGCCTGCCGATTACGCGGCAGGCAATCGCGAAACACCTGACCCTGCTGGCCGAGGTCGGATTGGTGACGGCAGAACACGGAGAGCGGCGCCGGGTGCGGTACCGGCTCCGTTCGGCGCCGATGCAAGTGGCACAGCAGTTCCTGGCCGCGCTGGCCCGCGACTGGGACCACCCGCTCGATGCGTTGGCGGACCACCTCGACCGGTCCGCGCGCGAGCCCACCACAACCCCACTCGACGAAGCCAGAGGACACCATGCCTGATCGCCGATTCACCTCCGCTTTCGCCGTGGACCGGAACCCGACGGAAGCCTTCGACGCCATCAGCAACATTGGACGATGCGGTTCCAGAGGGATCGAGGGCAGCACCGTCGCGATCCGGCACCGCACAGAGGCGACGCCGGCTCCCCGCTCTGTCGGGATGACGAGCGGTAGCACGGCCGCGACGGCAGCCGCGCTGACAGCCACGCTCGGGCTCGCCGCCGCAGCCTGGGTTGTCGCCGTGCGGCAGATGAACGGCATGGACACGGGAGTCGCAACCCAACTCGGTTCGTTCGGATTTTTTGCCGCGCTGTGGGTGTCGATGATGGCGGCGATGATGCTGCCGGGAGCGGCCCCGGCAGTGGTGCGACGCGCTCAAGCCGGCGGTGGTGTGCACACTGTGGCCCTGTTCGTGGGGTCCTACCTAGTTATCTGGACGCTCGTGGGCGTCGCGGCGTACGCGGTGTACCGGCCGCACGGGACTGCCGCCGCCGGCGCACTCGTGATCACGGCAGGTGTCTACGAGTGGACGCCGCTCAAGCGGCGCTGCCGCCGGCGCTGCCGGGAGAACGTCCGCTCCGGATTCGAGTTCGGGCTCTGCTGCGTCGGCTCGAGCATCGGACTGATGCTCATGCTGGTGACGCTGGGCGCCATGAGTGTCACATGGATGGCTGTGATCGCCGTCCTCGTCCTCGCCCAGAAGCTGCTGCCCGCGAAAGCCGCCGTCGATGTGCCACTGGCGGTAGCGATCGTCGGATTCGGAATCCTGATCATCATCGCGCCCTCATCGATTCCCGGGCTCACGCCACCGATGTGAGACGTCATCGGCGGCGCGGGCCACGCTGTTGTAACGACAAGAAGGAGAGAACAATGACCGATCACAAGGCCGGAACACGCGAAGAATGGCTCGCGGCCCGCCTGGAGCTGCTCGAGGCCGAGAAGGCGCTGACCCGGCGCAGCGACGAACTGGCGCGGCGGCGGCAGGAGCTGCCCTGGGTCCGGATCGACAAGGAGTACCGCTTCGAGACCGACGATGGGCCGGCGTCGCTCGCCGACCTGTTCCGGGGGCGCTCGCAGCTGCTCGTCTACCACTTCATGTTCGGGCCCGACTACACCGCCGGTTGCCCGTCATGTTCGGCGATCGCCGACGGGTTCAGCGGCTCGGTCGTCCACCTCGCCAATCATGACGTCACGCTGACCGCGGTGTCGCGGGCGCCGCTGGCGAAGATCCAGGCGTACAAGCGGCGGATGGGCTGGAGCTTCCCCTTCGCGTCGTCGTACGGCAGCGAGTTCAACTACGACTTCCAGGTAGGGCACACCAAGGAGGCGTGGGACGCCGGCGCCGTCCAGTACAACTTCCGCGTGACGGACCTGCGGCCGCCGGCCAGCGAGGAGGGTTCCAGGAACGCCTGGACCGAGGCGATCGTCGGCACGGACTGGGAGACCTACCGGCGCGAAGGACCCGGGATGAGCGCGTTCGCGCTCGAGGACGGCGTCGTCTACCACACCTACTCAGCGTACGAGCGCGGGCTCGACGGCGTGTGGGGCATGTACCAGTGGCTCGACCGCGCGCCACTCGGTCGCAACGAAACCGGCCACTGGTGGCGCCGCCACGACGAATACGACAGCGCGTGACGCGTGCCGAACGAGGCGATACCGACCTCACCACCGCCGGCCTGCCGGTATCTGGGCTCGTTGTCGATGAGCGCGTAACGCACCGGTTCGCCGGCGGCGGCCAGCTGCCGGCCGAGGATCTCGCTGATCCCGAAGCCTGGCGGGCCGCTGGCCGCATCGAACGCAGGGCCGTCATCGCGGACCGTCACCGACCGGAGATCGGTTCCCGACCGGACCGAGCACCACGTTCGCGTCCGGGCGTGCTGCTCGGCGTTGGCCAGCGCGGTGTCCAGGGCTTCCCGCCGCCACCGCGACTGCTGCCTGACCAAGGACCAACACGCGGATTCCCAGGAGAGCCCGCACCATCGCCAGCTCCAAGCCTGGCCTGGTCGCGGCCGGCCGGGCCCTAACGGCAGTCGCGC
>DASWGE010000242.1:0-5218 GCA_036393895.1 Streptosporangiaceae bacterium
ACGGTCATCACCAGGAGCATGTCGAGTTCGGGCAGCAGGTCCGCGTAGGGCTCCACTGCCGTGCCCGGGTTCACCGCGAGGCCAGCCCGCGCGCCGGCCGCCTTGATCGCCCGCAAGGTCCTGACCGGCGCGGTGGCTGCCTCGGCGTGGATCGTGACATTCCGCGCGCCGGCCGACGCGTAATCCGGCGCCCAGCGATCCGGGTCTGCGATCATCAGATGGCAGTCAAGCGGCAGCGCGGCGTGCTTCAGCAATGCGGCCACGACGGGCAGCCCGATCGTGAGATTCGGCACGAAATGGCCATCCATGACATCGACGTGCAGCCAGTCAGCGGTTTCGGCGACGAGTGCTGCCTCGTCGGCCAGCCGGGCGAAATCGGCGGCCAGCATGCTGGGGGCAATCTGCAGGGTCATGACATGCGCAGTCTACGAGCGCAGTCCACGGGCGCAGTCCACGGGCGCTGCCGCGGGCAGCATACTGTCGTACCGCTCCGCTACCTTCGATCGCGTATTCGAATGCCAACCTAAGGAGGGCATGTGCAACTGACCGAAGCACCGGAGCGGCTGCTCGACCGGGTACGCAAGCTACTGGCGCAGGCCGAGGACGACTCGGTCACTCCTGCCGAGGCGCAGGCATTCACCGGTAAGGCCGCCGAGCTGATGGCCAAGTACGGCATTGACCGCGCGCTGCTCGCCGCGGATAGGCCTGAGACCGATCAGCCGGCTGACCGGATCCTGAACATCGACAATCCGTGGGCACGGGAGAAGGCCCACCTGCTCAGCGGGCTAGCCTCGGCCCTGCGGTGCCAGTGCATCCTGCTCGGCGGCAACCGGCCCGGCAGCAAAGTGCACCTGTTCGGCTTTACCTCCGACATCGACCGGACCGACGTTCTGTATACGTCCATCCTTATCCAGATGGCGCACGGCCTGGCAGGCGCCCAGGTGCCAGAGTGGAGCAGCAGCCCGCGTGCCTGGCGGCGCAGCTGGCTGCTCGGGTTCGCTACTGCTGTGATCGCGCGCGTCAGGGAGGCTGAGCACGGGGCGGTGCTGGCGGCCACCCAGCGGGGAAGCCGCGGCGGCGAGCGCGCTGCCCTCGTCCTGGCTGATCGCTCTCTCATCATTCGCAGGCAGGTGGAGGACGCCTACCCGGTGACCCGCAAGGCGAGGGTCACCTACAGCGGCAGCGGCTACCGCGACGGCTACGCCCAGGGTCAGCGGGCAGACATCGGCACCAGCCGGCTGTCCGGCGCCCGCGGCCGCTCGCTCACCCGCGCTCCCGTCCGGCAACGCTGACCAGCGGCGCCCGGTCCCGCCGGTCAGCGACGCGGCGCGATACCCGCCGGCCCTCGGGATGCGGCGCGGTCAGGCCGGGAGGCTGTCGGCACCGGTCCGGCGGAGCAGCGCTATGAAGATCGCGTCGGTGCCATGCCGGTGCGGCCAGAACTGGGCATACCGGGAGTACGGCTGGCGGCACCTGAGGTCCGGCACCTCGGCCAGCAAGGCAGGGCAATCCAGCACAGCGATGTCCTGCCGGCGTCTCAGGACGTCATCGAGAATGTCCCTGGTCTCGGCCAGATGCGGCGAGCAAGTGACGTAGGCCACGACGCCGCCTGGCCTGGTCGCCTCGACCGCCGAGTCAAGCAGCGCCCGCTGCAGCTCGCCGAGCGCGGCGATGTCTGCCGGATCCCGCCGCCACCGCGCTTCGGGCCTGCGCCTGAGGCTGCCGAGCCCGGAGCACGGAACGTCGGCTAGTACGCGGTCGAACGCCCCTGGCCGCCAGGCAGGCGCCGTCCCGTCGGCGCTGATCACGCGCGCCGTGCCGGTTCCGCTCAGGGCGCCCGCGGCCAGCCTGGCCCGGTGCTCGTGCAGGTCGGCAGCGACGAGCGATGCGCCGCGCTCGGCCGCGATTCCGGCGAGCAGCCTGGCCTTGCCGCCAGGGCCGGCGCACAGGTCAAGCCAGAACCGGTCCCGGCCTTCGGCAGCGGCCCGGGTCAGGGCCAGGACGGCGAGCTGACTCGCCTCGTCCTGAACGGCCGCCCGGCCTTCGGCTACGGCGCTGATTGCGCCCGGATCGCCATGATCCAGGTAAGCGCCGAACGGGGACCACCTGGCAGCCTCGGCGCCAGCGGTGACGAGCTCGTCGCGGCTGGCCAGCCCGGGCACGGCAGCCAGCGTGACCGCTGGCCGGTCCTGATCGGCGGCGAGCGCCGCCTCAGTCCGCGGCAGGCCCCGGTCGGCTTGCGGCAGGCCCCGCTCGGCTTGCGGCAGGCCCGGCTTGGCTTGCGCCAGTCCCGCCTCAGCCCGCGTCTGTCCTGGCGCCGTGAGCCCGTCGCCTGGAACGGTCTGCGGAAGGCCGGGCGCACTCTCGCCAAGAGCGGCCGCGAGCGCCTCGACGATCCAGCGCGGGTGGCTGTACCTGGTCGACAGGTGGCCGGCCAAATCCGTTGCCCGATCCGGCGCCACGAGCTCAATCCACGACTCGAGCTCCCGCGGCGCGATCCTGCGCAGCACGGCGTTCACGAATCCAGCCGGGCGGCGGCCGGCGATGGCGACCGCCAGGTCGACCGTCGTCGCCACGGCGGCGTGCGCCTTGATCCGCATCCCGAGCAGCTGGTGAGTGCCCAGTCTGAGCACAGCTAGCACCGGCGGGTCAATCTGGTCGAGATCGCGATCAGCGCACATGCTGATGACGGCGTCATAGCAAGAGCGGTTGCGCAGCGTTCCGTAAACGAGCTCGGTCGCGAGCGCGGCGTCCTGGCCGCGCAGGCCACGTTCGCGCAAGCTGGCCGACAGCAGCAGGTTGGCATAGGCGTCGTTACCGCTCACCGCGATCAGCACCTCGCACGCCGTCCGCCGTACCTGGTCAGGCCCCGGTCGCCCGGTCCCAGGGCGCCCAGACCCGGGGCGACCGGCGGAGCCCGGCCGCTGAGCTCTTGAGCCTGGCGTGGAAGGACTGCGCTGATCTGCTCCGCCGCGCCGGCCCGATGGCGGCGTCGTTGCGGATCCTGGCCGCTTCCCGGCGCCACGTCGCCCAGACGCACCACTCATGTCAGTCAAGCACCAGGTCTGCGCCCCGGACGCCGCGAGCCCAGTCCGCAGCTGGCATCGTCCGCTTCCCCTCAGCCTGCACATCCCCCAGCCTGACCGGCGTCGTTCCTGTCCCGGCGAGCACGGCTTGGCCGACGACGCGCACCTCGCCCGGCAATAGGTCGGGCCCGTCGGCCGCGGCGACGCCTGCCAGGCTGATCGGCCCGAGCTTGAGCGTCGCTCCGTTGAGGGTTGTCCAGGCCCCAGGAGCCGGAGTGCATGCGCGGATCAGGCGGTCGATGGCCTGAGCAGGCAGTTTCCAGTTCACCCTGGCATCGGCCCGGTCGAGCTTCGGCGCGTAGCTGACCTCGTCGTGCGGCTGCGGCCGCGCTTCGAGCTCGCCAGACTCGATTCCGTCCAGGGTCGCGACCAGCAGCTCGGCGCCAGCGACGGCCAGCCTTTTGAGCAGGTCCCCGGCGGTGTCTGATGCTCTGACTGGCTCGGTCAGGACACCGAACACCGGCCCGGCATCCAGCTCCGCGACCAGGCGGAAGGTGGTCGCACCCGTGATCTCGTCACCGTGCAGGATCGCGTGCTGCACCGGCGCTGCGCCGCGCCACGCTGGCAGGACTGAGAAATGCAGGTTGACCCACCCGTGCCGGGGCACGCGCAGAGCGGAGTCGGGTATCAGGGCGCCGTAGGCGGTTACAGGACAGCAGTCGGGCGCGATCTCGCTCAGCCTGGCACCGAACGCAGGGTCCGACGGCCGCTGCGGCGCGAGTACCTCGATTCCGGCGTGCCTCGCTCGCTCGGCGACTGCGCTCGCTGCCACCCGCCTGCCGCGGCCAGCCGGCGCGTCCGGCCTGGTCAGGACGGCGGCAACGGTATGCCGTGAGGCGAGCAGCGCATCCAGCGACGGCACGGCCGTCCGCGGCGTGCCAGCGAAGACAAGCCGCATCGGCTACAGCGCCTTGCCGTGTGTTAGATGCGGCGAGATCTTCACGCCGGGCACCTGCTCGCCCCACCACTCCGCCGCGCGGATCTCCTTCATCGCCAGCTTGCGCTGCTCAGGGTCGAGCCGGTCGATGAAGAGCACGCCGTCCAGATGATCGGTTTCGTGCTGGACGCACCGGGCGAGCAGCCCGCTCCCCTCGACGGTGACGGGCTCGCCATACATGTTGAACCCCTTGGCGACAGCGCCGTAAGACCGCTTCGTCGGGAACGCCAAGCCGGGAAACGACAGGCAGCCCTCATCGTCGGTTTCCTCGTCGGCGGACAGATCTAGGTCCGGATTAATCAGGTGTCGGAGGACGTCGTCCACGTAATACGTGAACACCCGCAGGCCGACCCCGATCTGCGGAGCGGCAAGACCCAGCCCCGGCGCGTCTTGCATGGTGTCGGTCAGGTCGGCGACGAGCTTGCGCAACTCGGCGTCGAACTCGGTGACCGGGTCGGCAGGCGTGCGGAGCACTGGGTCTCCGAACAGGCGGATCGGCTTGATACTCACCGGTTGGTCCTCCAGGTCTCGAGTCCAGTGCCGGCCCGCGGCTGCGGCTGATCCAGTCTACGAAGTCGGCTCGGCTTCCGTTACAGGACGAATCCTGCGCCGGCGAGCGGGGCGGCGGAGAAGCCAAGTGCGCAGGAGAATGGGCAGGAGAAGAGGACGTGGCTGGCTTGTCTAGTCAACCGTCGCCGCGGGCGACCGTGCCTTAAATGCGGCTTTCCGCGCCGCTCTGGCCACCGCTGGAACGGGATGGTGATCGCTGAGCGCAGTCAGGAAGCTAGTGACCCCGGGGTGGCTGACGGCCCACAGCTTGGCCACGATCTCGGCCTGATCCTCGGCCGGCAGGTCGGGCAGCAGCTCGGCGACGACATCGGTTGCGTTTGCCTCCTCGAGCAGCCCGGCTCCGAGGTCGACAAGTAGCCAGGTGCGGTCGGAAGGATCGAGCCGCACCTCCTCGCCGTGTTCGATCAGCCAGACCGCCGCATGTGCCCGGAGCAGCGGGCGGTCGAGCGCGTTCCTGACCTGATCGAGCGCGGACAGCCCGATCCGGTCGAGCACGGCGAACGCGGCGCCGCGCTGTCCCGGTGAGCCGCCGGCAGCCGCTTCGATCAGCTCGGCAGCGGCCTTGAGGGGGTCGCGCGACTCAAGCCAGGCGGTGATCTCTGCTTCACCGTCCTCGGCATCGCAG
>DASWGE010000243.1:0-7360 GCA_036393895.1 Streptosporangiaceae bacterium
TGGGTCAACGCGCGCACCATCAAGGAGCTGTTCTCCCCGCCGACGGACTATCGCTATCCGCACATGGGCTAGGGTGCGGGACACACGCCCGATGACACACGCGGGAGATCCGTCATCCACCGCCTCGTCCTGTGGAACATCGACCTCACCCTGGTAGATGTCGCCAGGGTGTCCCGTGATGCCTACGCTGAGGCATTCAGGAAGGTCACCGGGCGTCCGCTGGTCGCCTTGCCGCAGCTGGCCGGCGCCAGCGACTCGGAGATATTCTTCGAATCGCTCGCGCTCAACGAGGCGGTGCCCCGCTCCGCTATTGCCGAGGACAACGACCTGCTGGCCAGGTACGCGACTGAGCTCGCAGCCGCGTTCGGGGCGCGCAGCGAGCAGCTCGCCACGCAGGGCCGCCCATTGACTGGTGCGCGCGAGGCGCTGGCCGCCGTCTCGCGGCTGCCTGGCGCGATCCAGACGGTGATCACCGGCACGATCAAGCAGAACGCCGCGAGCAAGCTGCACGCCTTCGGGCTGGACAGGTACCTCGATCTCGGGATCGGCGGCTATGGGTCCGATGTCTATCCGAAGGGCACCCAGATAGTGCGGTCGCTGGCGATGGCGGCAGAGAAGTACCGCCTGCAGTTCACGCCGGGCCACGCCGTCTACGTGGCGGACTCGGTCAGGGACGCTGCCGCCGCGCACGTCGCCGACGTGCGCTGCCTCGGCGTCGCGACCGGGCGCTCGACGATCAGCGAGCTGCGGGACGCCGGTGCCGACCCGGTGCTCTCGGACCTGGCCGATACGTCCCGTGTCGTGGCGGCGATCAGCCAATAGGCGGCCGGAAGCGGCGGCCCCCGCCGAGGCGTGAGTGCGCCCGGCGGGGGTCTAGGTCCGCTCCGCTCGCCTAACCGAGAGGACCAGACCATGAAAGCAACAGTAGGCCAGGGTTCGCTGCGGTGCACCCTGGCCAGTGTGCGAACTCAGGCCGGCGGCCATGGATCAGCGATGACATCACTTTACAAAAGCTAAACGCTGTGTAAGTATTGCGAGCGATGATAAAGAACTCCGCGGCGGCGGGCTGGCGCGATGCACGCCGGCGTTCCGCGCGCGACGCGATCGTAGAGGCCGCCTGGGCGCTGGTCGGCGAGGAGGGCCTGGCCGGGCTTTCGCTGCGGGACCTGGCCCGCCGGGCGGGGATCAGCACGCCGACGGTGTATGCCTACTTTGACTCCAAGAACGCGATCTATGACGCGATGTTCGGGAAGGCGGCCACGGAGTTCGCCGAGAAGATGGCCGAGCCGTATGGCACCGATGACCCGCGCCATGTTCTCGCGGCCACCGCGCGGCGGTTCGCCCTGTTCTGCGCCAGCGACCCGGCGCGCTACCAGCTGCTGTTCCAGCGCACGCTGCCCGGATTCGAGCCATCACCGCAGGCCTATGCGCCGGCGGTCCGCGCCCTGGCGGGCGTCCGAGAGGTGCTCGTCCGGAACGGGATCACCGATCCCCGGCATCTTGACATCGCGACCGCTCTAGTGACCGGCCTGGTCGACCAGCAGGTCTCCAACGACCCCGGAGGGGACCGCTGGATCCGCCTCATCGACGAGTCGGTCGACATGTTCCTCGCCCACACCCAGCCGGGCCGTGCGCCCCGCACGTCCAGGACTCGCACCGCCCCAGCCAAGGGAGCCCCAGCATGACCACCACGACCACTGACGTCACGACCATCGAGCCGCTGACGCACGACGAGGCGATGCGCCTTCAGGCACATGAGCTAGACCGCACGCTCGCGCTACTCCGAACGCTCGACGACGCGGCGTGGACAGCCGCGACCGACTGCCCCGCGTGGGACATCCGCGCCATGTACCAGCACGTCCTTGGCGCGTGCGAGGCGGGCGCGTCGATCCGCGAGAACGTACGCCAGCTGCGCCGCGCCCGCGCCCACCGCAAGCATCACGGCGGGCCGCTCGAAGCCGCCCTGTCGGCCGTGCAGGTGCGCGAGCGCGCCGATCTTAGCCCCGCGCAGATCGTCGAGCGGCTGACAGTGGCCGCACCCATGACCGTGCGCGGTCGCGCCCGCACCCCCGCGCTCGTCCGCCAGCACGCGAAGCTCGCCGTCGACGGACCTGTGCACGAGACGTGGAAACTCGGCTACCTCATCGACACCATCTACCTGCGCGACCTATGGATGCACCGCACCGACGCCGCCCGGGCCCTTGACCAGCCACTCGAACTCAGCGCTAGCCACGACGGCCGCATCGTCGCCGACGTCGTCGCCGAATGGGCCCGCCGCCACGGCAGGCCCTTCGCGCTCGACCTCACCGGCCCGGTCGGCGGAACCTACTCCCACCACCCGGATCACCCCGAGGCCGAGCACATGACGCTCGACGCAGTCGGATTCTGCCGCACCCTCGCTGGTCGCGGACACCCAACCGGCCTGCTCACCACCATCGTCCCATTCTGAATTCGCGCCCGCTACCGGTGCCAGCCAGCACACCCAGTCGCACCCGGCGGGCTTCGGCAAGGGTATTTCGGTTCGGTCCTGTCCAGAAGGAGTGCCGCCGCGTTGATGAGGAGTGACGCGCAACACCTCGGGCGCCATCGGAGATTCATACTGGTATAAACGTCCTTTCAACCGATCAGGGGCGGTGAAGTGGGGCAGCAACAGGCGACGCCGGAGCACGACCTGCCTGCCGGACGCGGCTACGGCGCGGTCTTGTCGGCGCCGACGCAGGCGGACATCGAGCGGGCCAAGGTCACGGACTACGCGCGCTGGCTCGCCGCCAACCGGGGCGTCAGCACCGGCGAAGGATACGGCGGACTGTGGGAGTGGTCGGTCTCGGAGCCCGCAGAGTTCTGGTCGTCGCTCTGGCATTACTTTGGCGTGCTCGGGAGCCGCGGCGATGCGCCGGTGCTGCAGGGCGGCCCGATGCCTGCCGTCACCTGGTTCGCTGGTTCCACCCTCAACTATGCGCGCAACGCCCTCAAGGCAGCCAGCACGGACCCGGACCGAACGGCGATCATCTACCGGTCTGAGGCCGGTCATCGGGGCAGCCTGAGCTACGCCGAGCTTGACGAGCAGGTGGCGACAGTCCGCTCGGCGCTGATCGCCCTCGGGCTGCGGCGCGGCGACCGCGTTGCCGCGTACCTGCCCAACTCGCCGCAGGCGGTGGTAGGCCTGCTGGCGACCGCCAGCATCGGCGCGATCTGGACGTCCTGCTCGCCGGACTTCGGGGCGCATGCCGTGATCGACCGGTTCGCTCAGGTGGACCCGAAAGTGCTGATCGCCGTGGACGGCTATGCCTACGGCGGGAAGACGTTCGACCGCCAGCAGGAGGTTGCGTCGATCACCGCGGCCCTGCCCGGCCTCAGCTCTGTGATCATGGTCGACTACATCGGCACGGCTGCGAGTCATCCGGCCTTGCCGGTCCGTACCACGCCATGGGCCGCCCTCGGCGACCTCGCGGCGGCAGGCCAGCCGGGCGGACTTCGGCCGTTGCGGACCGAGTTCGACGACGTGGCGTTCGAGCATCCGCTGTGGGTGCTGTACTCCTCCGGGACGACCGGTCTGCCGAAACCGATCGTGCACGGGCATGGCGGCATCGTGCTTGAGCATCTCAAAGCGCTCTGCTTGCACTTGGACCTCGGGCCAGGGGACGTGTTCTTCTGGTACACGACAACCGGGTGGATGATGTGGAACTTCGTCGTGGGCGGGCTGCTCGCTGGCGCAACCGTGGTCGTCTACGACGGCAGCGCTGTCTATCCGGGCACGGACGAACTGTGGCGACTGGCCGCCGAGACCGGCGTCACATATTTCGGCACTGGAGCGTCTTACCTGGTGACCTGCATGAAAGCGGGCCTGCGACCAGCCGCGGAGCTTGACCTGTCCCGGCTGCGCGGTGTCGGCTCGACCGGCTCCCCGCTGCCCCCTGAGGGCTTCGACTGGGTCTACGCCGCAGTCGCCTCGCAGAACGAGCGCCCCAGTTGTTCCCTTGTGCTCGGGTCGTTCTCCGGGGGCACCGATATGTGTACGGGGTTTGTCGGGCCCTGTCCGCTTCTTCCGGTCCGGCGCGGGATCATCGCGGGGCCGTGCCTCGGCGCGAAGGTCGAAGCATTCGATGCCGAAGGCAAACCAGTGGTCGGCCAGGTCGGCGAACTCGTCCTAACGGTGCCGATGCCATCGATGCCGATCGGATTCTGGGGCGACGAAACCGGCGAGCGATACGCGGCCAGCTACTTCGCCCAGTATCCAGGCGTCTGGCGACATGGTGACTGGATCATGAACCTGCCCGACGGAGGCTGCATTATCTATGGCAGGTCAGACGCGACCTTGAATCGCGGCGGCGTGCGGATGGGGACCAGCGAGTTCTATCGCATCGTGGAGGAGTTGCCCGAGGTCACCGACAGCCTCGTGATCGACACGGGCGTGCTCGGCAGAGAGGGGCGGCTGGTGCTTTACCTGGTACTAGCGCCGGGCGCGACCCTGGACGACGCCCTCCGCGCTAAGATCAGCTCCCAGCTCAGGTCGGAGTTGTCGCCCCGGCATGTGCCCGACGAGATGCACCAGGTTCCCGGCGTGCCGCGGACGCTATCCGGCAAGAAGCTCGAGGTTCCCGTGCGCAAGATCCTCACCGGCACGCCCATCAGTGAGGCCGCGGACCGCGACTCGCTTGTCAACCCCGACGTGCTGGCCTACTTCGGGCCCGGCGGCCGTGAGGGGGACAGACCGTAGTGGCGGCACATTCCGGGCGGAGCTTCGGCGAGGAGGGCGGCCGGCTTACTTACGGCACCTACCTGCACCTCCCCGACCTGCTGGATCAGCAGGTGCCGCTGGCCGACCCGCCGGCCCACGACGAGCTGCTGTTCATCACCGTGCACCAGGTCTACGAGTTGTGGTTCAAGCAGTTGCTGTACGAGCTCGTCGCGGCACGTGACGCCATGGACACCGACGAGACCTGGCTGGCCAGGCACCTGATGCAGCGTGCTCAGGTCATCGAGCGGCTGCTGGTCAGCCAGGTTGACGTGATCGAGACCATGACGCCTCAGGATTTCCTGCAGTTCCGCTCGACGCTCGCGCCGGCCAGCGGCCTGCAGTCGGTCCAGTTCAGGGAGCTTGAGTTCCTGTCCGGAGCCAAGGACCATCGGTTTGTGGCGCGATTTCGCGGACTGACCGAATCCGAACGAGAACGGCTGTCTCGCCGGCTAGCCGAGCCCACGCTATGGGACTCATTCCTGGGCGTGCTCAGCCGCCGCGGCCTGGACGTGAGCTCCGACGACAGGATCTCGGAGTCGCTGCTGGCCGTCGCAAGGGACCGGGCGGCCCACGACGACCTCTGGCAGCTCGCCGAGAGCCTGCTCAACCACGACGAGGTCTCGGCGCTGTGGCGGGCACGGCATGTGCAGATGGTGGAGCGCCAGATCGGCACGAAATCGGGCACAGGCGGCTCGACCGGCGCTCCTTATCTGCATCGGCGGGTGCCGTTGCGTTATTACCCGTTGCTCTGGGAACTTCGGGACAAACTGTAGGGAGTGTTTCCACGAAACACCCCCCAAATCCACGAGGGAGTGGAACGGATGTCTGAGCACCAGAGCGCCGCGCGGCGGGCGCTCCTCACCGAAGCAGCGGCTGAGCTCGGCGATGGTGCCAGGGTCGGCGATTACGAGACCTATCTGCAGTGTTACTACCGCCACGTCGACTCGTCGGATTTGATGGGCGCCGGCCCGAAACGGGCTGGACTCGTCGCCGCGGAGCACGCTCGCGTCGCGGCGACGCGGCCGCAGGGCCGGGCCGTCGTCCGGGTGAGGTCGGGTGCGGAGGCGACGCTTTTGCCCGACCGGGACGTTATCGACGTAGTGACCGACGACATGCCGTTCCTGGTCGACACCATCACGATGACGCTCGCCGTCCACGAGGTAACCACCGAGCTGGTTGTCCACCCGCAGCTGACCATCTGCAGGGATGTCTCTGGCTCGCTGCGCGAGGTGCTCCGCCCGGCCGAGACAGCCGGCTCGGCCGACCGCGCCCGCGACGCCGGGTCAGACGTGATCCCCGAGTCGTGGTCGCACATCGAGGTGGCCAAGCTGCCCGCGGGCAAAGCCAGCGCGATTGCCGCCGATCTCGAGCACGCGCTCTGGGACGTGCGGCTCGCCGTCGAGGACTACCCGAAGATGCGGGCCATGGCCCTGCGGATCGCCGACGAGCTCGCGGCCGCGAGCATGAGCACCGGGCGTGCCCAGGGCACCAGCACCGGGCGTGCCCAGGGCACGACCGGCGCCGCCCAGCAGTCTGATGCCGGATCCCCGTCGTCGGCCGAATCGCCTGCCGAGATCGAGTTGCTGCTGCGCTGGCTGGTCGACTCGCATTTCACGTTCCTCGGCTACCGCCAGTACGACATCGTCCAAGAAGCGGACGGGCCAGCGCTCCGCGGGGTGCCGGGGACCGGTCTTGGCATCCTGCGGCATGACAAGCCTGGCACCACACCGCTCGCCAGCCTGCGCGAGCAGGCGCGGAAGATGGCCACCGATCCCAGCCGCCGGCTGATCATGACCAAGGCGAACTCCCGCGCGACCGTGCACCGGCCCAGCTACCTGGACTACGTCGGGATCAAGCGGCTGTCGGAGGCGGGCGAGGTGATAGGCGAGTGGCGCTTCCTCGGCCTTTATACCCACATGGCCTATACGGACAGCATCGCCAGGATCCCCATCCTGCGCCGCAAGCTGACCGAGGTCTACGCGGCGAGCGGCATCGCCGCCGACAGCCACGACGGCCGGGCCGTGGCCGAGTTCATGGAGGTCTACCCCCGCGAAGAGCTGTTCCAGACGCCGGTGGCCGAACTCGCCGACGTCGCTGGCGAGGTGCTGCGGCTGCGCGAGCGCATGCAGACCAGGTTGTTCCTACGCAAGGACATCTACGGCCGGTACGTGTCCTGCCTGATCTACCTGTCAAGGGATAGGTACAACACCAAGGTCAGGGTGGCCGTGCAGGAGATACTGCGGGCAGCGCTCGGCGGTGCGCAGGTCGATTACAGCGCCGTGGTCGACGAGGGCCCGATCGCGAGGCTGCACATCGTAGTGCGGGCCGAGCGCGGCAAGACCCTGGTCGATGCCGACGTGGCCGTGCTCGAGCAGTTGATCGCGGCAGCCGTCAGGTCCTGGGACGACGACCTGGTCCGCGAGGCCGTCGCTCAGCTCGGCGAGCGCGAGGGGCGGGCACTGCTCGCCAAAGTCGCCGCTTCGATCTCCGAGACCTACAAGGCCGACGTCCCGGCTTCGGCAGCCATTTCGGACCTGGCCAAGATCAAGCAGATGCGCGAATCCGGCCTGGACATCTCGTTCGAGCTGTGGGAATCCGCGGGATACGTGGGAGGCGTGCCGG
>DASWGE010000244.1:0-5598 GCA_036393895.1 Streptosporangiaceae bacterium
TGCGACGCTCACTACTAGCCACCTCCCTCCCCCCATAGTGTTCCACTGCCCAGAACGGGCCGGAACGCACGTCGATTCAAGTGACGCCGAATGAACCGACCGGCTTGGAACACATACTTCATAAATTGACATTCTTCCAGATATTTCCGAGATAAGATTATTTCCCTGGCAACACAGCCCGGGCGCGAGCGCGCCGCCGCTGAGGGCGACGAGCGGACTCCGTAGGCTGCCGACGTGAGCATGAGCGCTGAAGGACGGCGGCTGGCGGGTGCGGGCCATTATGCCGATGAACCGCTCGGCCCTCCCCGGACCGGCCTGCTGACCGATCATTACGAGCTCACCATGGTCCGTGCTGCGCTGGCGAGCGGCGCGGCCGGGCGCCGGGCCGTCTTCGAGATTTTCGCCAGGCGGCTGCCTGGCCGCCGGCGGTACGGGGTAGTCGCGGGCACCGGGCGGTTTCTGCGGGCCCTTGAGGCGTTCAGGTTCTCCTCCGGCGATCTGGAGTACCTCAGCGTTGCCGGGATCATCGACGACGCCACGGCGGGCTTCCTCGCCTCGTACCGCTTCACCGGCGACATCTGGGGATACGGCGAGTGCGACTGCTACTTCCCCGGCTCGCCGATTCTGGTCGTAGATGCGACATTCGCCGAGGCGGTCGTGCTGGAGACGCTCGCCCTGTCGATCTTTAACCACGACTGCGCTATCGCATCGGCCGGGTCGAGGATGGTGACGGCAGCCGCAGGCCGGCCGATCATCGAGATGGGCTCGCGGCGAACACACGAGCTTGCCGCCGTGGCGGCCGCGAGGGCGGCCTACCTGGCCGGATTCTCGGCCACATCGAACCTGCGGGCCGGGCTCGACTACGGCGTGCCCACGGCGGGGACAAGCGCCCATGCGTTCACGCTGGTGCACGACGACGAGCGGCAGGCATTCATGGTGCAGCTTGACGTCCTGGGCACAGGAACGACCCTGCTCGTCGATACCTACGACGTCACCGAGGCGGTGGCGGCCGCGGTCGAGCTGGCGGGCCCCGGCCTCGGGGCGGTCAGGATTGACAGCGGCGATTTTGCCGAGCTCGCCCGGGCAGTCAGGGCACAGCTCGACGCGCTAGGCGCCACCGGCACCAAGATCGTCATCACCGGCGACCTGGACGAGTACTCGATCGCCGCGCTCGCCTCGGCCCCCGTCGACGGTTACGGCGTCGGCACCGCTCTGGTCACTGGATCGGGCGTCCCGACGGCAGCGCTGGTCTACAAGCTCGTTGCCAGAACGGACAAGGACGGTGAGCTGCGTCCCGTCGCCAAGCACTCCGTCGGTAAGCCAACCATCGGCGGGCGGAAATGGGCGGTCCGCATGCTGGACAATAAGGGAAGAGCGACTGCCGAAGTGATCAGCACAAGCCCGCCGGCCATCGGAGACCCACGGCCGGACGGTCTCAAGCCCGGCTGCCGGGTGTTGCTGCGGCAGCTGGTCAAGAACGGGGAAATCGTCGGAGACGAGCCGCTCGGGGCGGCGCGGGAGCGACACAGGCAGGCCCTGAGCGAGCTGCCGCCAGAGGCGTTGCGGCTTTCCGCAGGCGATCCGGCCATTCCGACCGTGATCGGCCCGGCGCGCGGGCGCACGACAGAGGCAGGCACAACGAGCCGGTAACCTTTCGGCCATGCATTCAAGTGCCCGTCACGTCTCCGATGTCCTTTCCGCGCTTGGCGCTTCAGGAAAGGTCAGGGAGCTGCCCGAGCCGGCACCCACCGCCGCAGCCGCCGCCGCTCAGCTCGGCTGCGAGGTCGGGGCCATCGCCAACAGCCTGATCTTCAATGCCGACGGCGAGCCACTGCTGATCCTGACTAGCGGCGCGCACCGGGTTGACACCGCCATGGTCGCTGCAGACCACGGCTTCGCGGCCGTCAAGCGCGCGGACCCCGATTTCGTCCGGTCCGCCGCCGGCCAGGTCATCGGGGGCGTCGCGCCAGTCGGCCATCCCGCACCGATCAGAACCATGGTGGACCTGTGGCTGGACAAATACGACGTTGTCTGGGCCGCTGGCGGGCACCAGAACACGGTCTTCCCCACCTCGTATGCCGAGCTGCTCGGGCTAACCGGCGGCGAGCCCGCGAACGTGTCTGACTAGCCGGCTCCGTCGGGGAGCGACTCGAATATTTCCTTGCACTCTGGGCAGATCGGGAAACGCTTCGGGTCGCGGCTCGGCACCCAGACCTTGCCGCAGAGAGCTATCATCGGCGTGCCGTTCACCGCACTGTCCATGATCTTGTCCTTCAGGACATAGTGCGCGAACCGCTCATGATCACCGTCGCCGGTAGACAGGTCCGGCCTGGTATCGGAGTCGACCCTGGTGCCGCCGGAGGGAAGAACTTCAGTCACGGCGCTAGTTTACGCCCTGCCGACACGAGACCGTACGTGGCATTTAGACGGGTTTGTTCAGGCGGGCTCAGTTGAGCACCGGGTCGTCCGGGTAGGTCGAGAGCAGCGCCATCTCGCCGCCCTGCCGCCGTAGCACCGACGGATAGAGCCGGTCGGGCTCGTCGGCGAACGCGTCCTCGGGCAGCCCGTCGAGCACAAGCCAGGCACCCACCTCGATCTCGGCCTCAAGCTGACCCGCCCCCCAGCCCGCGTAGCCGGCAAAGACCCGCAGGGACGCGATGCCGTCGGCGAGAAGTTCGGGCGGCGCGCCCAAGTCGACCAGGCCGATCCTTGACATCAGCTTCGAGCCGGCCAGCGAGCGCCATCCGATTGGCTCGCTCTCGCCGCGCGGCAGGGCGAGCGCGAGCGCGCTGTCAGGAGAGACTGGGCCGCCCTGGAAGAGCACGGACGGACCGGTCACCAGATCAGTCCAGGGCTCAAGCACCTGTCGCACGGGAATCTCGCTTGGCCGGTTGAGCACCACCCCGAGAGTTCCCTCCTCTGGATCGTCCTCGACGACGAGGACGATGGTGCGGCGGAAGTTGACGTCGCCGAGCATCGGGGTCGCTGCCAGCAGCTGTCCCGTGCGGGGTCCCTCCTGCATATCTCTATGATGCGCCACCCTCCACCGAGGTTGCAGGGCGGGCGGCACCTGATCACATCTAGTCAGAACAGGAGGCTGGCCAGCTTCGACCGTGCCTTGGCGACCCGCGGATCGCGCGGCGGGAGGACCTCGAACAGGTTCAGCAAGTGCAGGCGGATCTTGTTCCTGTCCTCGCCCGATGAGCGCTGGAAGACTCGGAGCAGCCGATCGAACGCGGCCTCGACCTGCCCGGTAGCCAGCTCCACGTCCGCCGCCTTCAGTTGCGCATCCGGCTCGTCAGGATTCTCCTGCGCCGCCCTGAGCACCTTGGCGCGGTCGTAGGAGTTCACCCGCCTGATCAGGTCGACCTGCGCGAGCCAGGCCGTCGCGACCGGATGCTCTGGCATGTCGGCGAGTACCTGCTCGAGCGCCGTCGCGGCGGCGTTCAGGTCGCCTGAGTCCATAGCGGCCTGCGCGGTCTCGAACCTCGGGTCGCCGAGCATCTCAGCGGGCCCGCCGGGCCCGCCTGGCGCGCCCGGGCCGCCAGCGCCGTCAGTTCCCGGCCTGCCCGGGCCAGGCCCGGCGCCAGGGCCGCCGGGCCCGCCGCGCCCGCCGCCAACCGAGCCCGGCTGGCCGGAACCGGTCGCCTCCGGCGCCTCGCGGCTCCCCGTCGCTGGCGCCTCAGCGCGCACTCTCGAGGGCATTCCCAGCTGGTCGGCGATCTGGAGAATCTGGTTGATCCACTGGCGGACCTGCGCCTCGGGCAGCGCGCCGAGGAAGCCGTCGACAAGCTGACCGCCGATAACAGCGACCACCATCGGGATCGACTGCACCTGGAAGGCCGCGCTCAGCTGCGGATTCGCGTCGACGTCTACCTTGGCCAGCACCCAGTCGCCTGCCGCCTCGTTGGCCAGCCGCTCGAGCAAGGGGCTGAGCTGCTTACATGGCTCGCACCACTCGGCCCACAGGTCGACGATCACTGGCACGGCCTGCGACCTGCCGATGACGTCGGTGTTGAACGTCTCCTCAGTGGCCTCGAAGACGAAGCCGGACTCGCCCCCGGTCCCGGCCCCGGTGTCGCCCCCCTGGCCCGGTGACGCCTGCTGCCGCCGCTTCGCGGCCGCCTGCCTGGCGCCCAGATCGACGGCGCCAGCCATTGAAAAGTCTCGTGGCTGTTGCATGACCCCATCCTGCCGTATCCGCTGCCGCGCCCCGCCACTCGACGCCGCGGCGAGGCTCAGAAGGCGGGAGCCTCCGAGTAACCGCCCCATTCGTCGCGGAGCGCTCCGCAGATCTCACCGAGCGTAGTCTCGACCAAGGCAGCGTCAATCATCGGCCGGATCATGTTCCCGCCCGACCTGGCTGTGCTTACCATCGCGGCCAGGGCGGCATCCACCGCGCCCTGGTCCCGGCTGGCCCTGCGCTGTGCGAGGTGCAGAACCTGAGCGCGCTCGACCTCGTGGCTGACCCGCAAGATCTCGACGGGCTGCTCGACCGTGTCGGTATGGCAGTTCACGCCGACGACCTTCTTGTCGCCCTTCTCGAGTTGCCGCTGGTACGCGAACGAGGCCTCGGCGATCTCGGCCATGAACCAGCCCTCCTCGATCCCCCGCAGAATCCCGCCGGTCATCGAGCCGTCCGGGCTCATCGCACGGACCTTGGCGAAGATCTCCTCCGCCTCCGCCTCAAGCCGGTCGGTCAGTGCCTCGACGTACCAGGAGCCGCCGAGCGGGTCGGCCACGTTCACGACCCCGGTCTCTTCCATGATCACCTGCTGAGTCCGAAGCGCGATCTCCGCTGACTTCTCACTCGGCAGTGCGAGCACCTCGTCGAGCGCGTTGGTGTGCAAGGAATTCGTACCGCCGAGCACCGCGGCAAATGCTTCGATCGCCGTCCGCACGACGTTGTTATCCGGCTGCTGCGCGGTCAGCGACACACCGGCGGTCTGGGTGTGGAAGCGCAGCCACTGCGCCCGCTCGGTCTTCGCGCCGTACACGTCGCGCATCCAGCGCGCCCAGATGCGGCGGGCGGCGCGGAATTTGGCGATCTCCTCGAAGAAGTCGATGTGCGCGTCGAAGAAGAAGGACAGCCCTGGCGCGAACACGTCGATGTCGAGCCCGCGAGAGATCCCGAGCTCGGCGTAGCCGAATCCGTCGGCGAGCGTGAACGCCAGCTCCTGTGCTGCTGTCGACCCGGCCTCCCTGATGTGGTATCCGGAGACTGACAGGGGTTTGTAGTCGGGTATCTCCGCCGCGCAATATTCCATCAGGTCACCGATCAGCCGCAGGTGCGGCTGCGGCGGGAACAGCCATTCCTTCTGCGCGATGTATTCCTTGAAGATGTCGGTCTGCAGGGTTCCGTTGAGCTTGCCGACATTGGCGCCCTGCCGCTTGGCCGCGGCGAGGTACATGCAGAACACGGGAACGGCCGGGCCGCTGATGGTCATCGACGTGGTGACGTCGGCGAGCGGGATTCCTGAGAACAGCACGTCCATATCGGCCGCCGAGTCGATGGCCACGCCGCAGTGACCGACCTCGCCAAGCGAGCGCGGGTCGTCGGAGTCCCTGCCCATCAGGGTTGGCATGTCGAACGCGACC
>DASWGE010000245.1:0-3239 GCA_036393895.1 Streptosporangiaceae bacterium
GGGCGCCCGTGCTGGTGGACTCGGGAACGCGCAGCCCGACCTTCCGCAGCCCATCGCTTTCGGGCCGAGGACGAGGCTCGATCGTCTCGATCGTCGCGCGCTTAGCGCGGAGGCGTCCGGGCAGCGACGGGTAACGCGGCAGGTTGATCCCCTCCTTGACGCTGACAACGGCCGGGAGCGGCACCTCGAAGACCTCCTCCGTCCCGCGGTACTCGCGGCTGGCCACGATCCGCCGCCCGCCGTCGGCGTCGCCGTCGCCGCCAACGATCTCCAGCCGTTTGATCCCGGTCAGGCACGGCAACCCGAGCGCATGCGCGACCCGCACCGGCACCTGGTACCCGCCCGTGTCTGCCGCCTCGTTGCCGAACAGCAGCAGGTCGTATTCAGCGCTCTCGCCGCTCCCGGCGCCGACCACGGCATCGGTGATCGCCGCGGCCGTGGCGACCGGGCCCCACTCGGCGCCGTCAGTCTGCAGCAGGATGCCGCGGCTGGCCCCGAGCGCGAGCATGTCGCGCAGCTGACCGGCCGCCTCAGTCGGCCCGAGCGTCAGCACGGCAACCGATCCGCCGAGCCGCTCGGTGATCTGCACGGCCTCTTCGACGGCGCATTCCTCGTGCGGGCTGACCGTGAAACCGGACATCGTCACGTCGATATCCAGGCCGTCAGGCGTCACCATGATCGCCCCGCCGACCATCGGCACCCGTTTCACGCAAACGCAGATTTCCACCGCGTCAGCACCTAATCCTGTCGTTGGCCGGGTCGAACAGCGGCGTGGAGCCCGCCACTGCGACGGTGACCGGGTACCGCTCGCCCAGGTACTCAACGGCCAGCTTGCTGCCCTCGACCGCCTGGTCGGCGGGCAGGTAGGCCAGCAGGATGTGCTTGCCGACCGACGGGCCGCTGCCGGCGCTGGTGACATAAGAGGTCCGGCCGCGCGAGTCGGTCAGCACCGCGCCGTCAGCACCGAGCACAGGCTCGCCGCCTAGCGGGTACCTCAGCTCGCCCGAGGACGACGAGTGATCGTCGACGGTCAGCGTGCACAGCACGGCGGCCGGCGGCTGCTCGCGCTGCGCTAGGTAGGCGGCCTTGCCGACGAAGTCCTGCGCTTTGACCTTCGGTCGCGTCATGCCGGCCTCGACCAGGTTGAAGTCGCCGGTCAGCTCATCGCCGAATGAGCGGTAGCCCTTTTCCAGCCGTCCGGTCGTGCCGTAGACGCCGATGCCCGCGGCGATCAGCCCGGACGGCTGCCCGGCGTCCCAGATCGCGTCCCACAGCTTGGCGCCCTGCTCCATCGGCAGGTAGAACTCCCAGCCGAGCTCGCCCACGTAGGAGATGCGGGACGCGAGCACGGTGAGCCCGCCCGCCTCGATCTCCTTGCAGGTCCCGAATGGCATGCCCGGGTGCGACACGTCATCAGGGGTGATCCTGGCGAGGATCTCCCTGGCCTTCGGCCCCCACAGCCCGAGAGTCGTCCACGCGGAGGTGACGTCGGTGACGACAGCCTCGCAGCCGGCCGGCAGGTGGTCGGTGATCCACTTCAGGTCCATCTGCCCGGTGGCACCGCCGGTCACCACCCGGAACTTGTCAGGAGCTAGCCGCATGATCGTCAGGTCACCGCGGAACCCGCCGTTCTCGTTGAGCAGCGAGGTATAGACGACCCGGCCGACGCCGACGTCCATCTGAGCCACCGCGAACTGCTGAACCGCCGCAAGCGCACCGGGACCCGCGACATCGAGGACGGCGAACGCGCTCAGGTCGATCAGCGCCGCCGCGTCACGCATCGCCAGGTGCTCGGCGTTGATGATCGGCGACCACCAACGCGACTCCCATTCACCGGTCCGCGGCATCAGCCGGCCCGCGTACCGTTCGAGCAGCGGCGCATTGGACTCATACCAGAACGGCCGCTCCCAGCCCGCTGTTTCGAAGAACACCGCGCCGAGGTCGCGCTCCCGGTCGTAGGCGGGCCCGACCCGGACCGGCCGGCCTGACTCCCACTGCTCGGCCGGGTGGACGATCCCGTACATCTTGTTGAAGCCCTCAGCGGCCCGCGCGGTCACATGCGCGACGGTCCGCTGATGCGGCCAGAACCGCGAGGTGTCGGCCTCGTGGATGTCGATTTCAGGCGCCTGCCCCGTCATCTGTTCAGCCGCGGCGCGGCCGATGCCTGGCCCTTCCTTGATCCAGCTCGCGGCGATCGTCCAGAGCCCGGCGACCTCCGGATTCTCGCCGATGACCGGATGGCCGTCCGGCGTCATCGAGATCAAGCCATTGATGGCATAACGAATACCCGCGCGCTCATCGCCCAGCAAGTCCGGCATCAGCTCGAGCGCCTGTGCCAGCTGCGGATCGAAGTCGTCCTGGGTAAACGGGAGCTCGGTCGGGGACAGGACGGACTGCTCGATTGACGGGATCGCGTCGGCATCGACGATGATCGCCCGGTGCGCGTACGAGCCGACCTCCATGTCACCGCCGTGCTGCCGCTCGTACATGTTGAGATCCACATCGCGGACGATGGGATAACTAATCTCACCCGGGGTGTCAGCGAACAGCGCGATCGGCCCGACGCTGATCATCTGATGCACGATCGGGGTCAGCGGGATCCGGGCTCCGGCCATCCTGGCTAGCCGGGGCGACCAGACGCCGCAGCAGATCACGCAGGTTTCGGTCTCGATGTCGCCGGCGGTGGTCCGGACGCGGGTGACCCGCCCTACCGGCCGAGCCGCGCCGGCGCCGTCCCGGGCCGTGTCGATGCCGACTATCTCGGTGTTGGCGAGCACGGTCAGCGCGCCAGAGCTCTCGGCGTGCTCGCGCATCAGCGTCCCCGCTCGCAGCGAGTCGACGACGCCGACGGTCGGGAAGTATGCCCCGCCGATTATCACCGAGTCGTCAAGGAACGGCACCAGCTCGCGTACCTGCGCCGGGGTCATCAGCTCGGCGGGAATGTCCCAGGCCTTCGCCGCGGACAAGCGCCGCCGCAGCTCGATCATCCGCTCCGGCGTGCGCGCCACCTCGAGGCCGCCCGACTCGGTGAACACGCCGAGCTGTTTGTACTGCTCGGTGCTGTCCCTGGTCAGCTCCATCATCATCTTGGAGTAGTCGATCGGGTAGATGAAGTTGGACGCGTGCCCGGTCGAGCCGCCCGGGTTGGGCATCGGCCCCTTGTCGATCAGCACGAGATCCCGCCAGCCCAGCCTGGCCAGGTGATAGACGAGGCTGTTGCCGACGATTCCCGCGCCGAT
>DASWGE010000246.1:0-8538 GCA_036393895.1 Streptosporangiaceae bacterium
GGCCTGCCTGCGCAGGTGCTGAGGCAGCCGCTGCACACGCTCTCCGGCGGCCAGCGGCGGCGGGTGGAGCTGGCCAGGATCCTGTTCGGCGGCGCGTCCACGCTGCTGCTCGACGAGCCGACCAACCACCTCGACGCGGACTCGGTTACCTGGCTCCGCGATCACCTGCGCGGCCACCGGGGCGGCCTGATCGTGATCAGCCATGACACAGACCTGCTCGAGGCCGTGGTGACCAAGGTATTCCACCTCGACGCCGATCGCGCCGTCCTGGATGTCTACAACGTGGGCTGGAAGGCGTACCTGGATCAGCGCGAGACCGATGCCAGGCGGCGGCGCCGCGAACGCGTCAACGCGGAACGCCAGGCGGTCGCGCTGCAGTCTCAGGCGGACAAGATGCGGGCCAAGGCGACCAAGGCGAAGGCCGCGCATGCCATGGCCAGGCGCGCGGAGCGACTGCTGGCCGGCGTCAGTGCCGACCGTCGGCCAGACCGGGTGGCCAGGCTCAGGTTCCCCGAGCCTGCGCACTGCGGGAAGGTGCCCCTGGTCGCCTGCGGCCTTTCCAAGTCATACGGCTCGCTTGAGGTCTTCGCCGATGTCGACATGGCGGTCGACAAGGGCGCCAGGATCGTCGTGCTCGGGCTGAACGGCGCGGGAAAGACCACCCTGCTGCGGCTGCTCGCCGGGGTGGAGCGACCAGATACCGGTGAGGTGCGGGCCGGCCACGGCCTGCGGATCGGCTATTACGCGCAGGAACACGAGACCGTGGATAACGCGCGTACCGTGCTGCAGAACATGCGGACTGCGGCTCCCGACCTGTCCGATGCGGACCAGCGCGGCATCCTCGGCTCGTTCCTGTTCTCCGGCGATGACGTCGCCAAGCCAGCGGCAGTGCTGTCCGGCGGCGAGAAGACCAGGCTGGCCCTGGCGCTGCTCGTGGTCTCGGGCGCCAACGTCCTGCTGCTTGACGAGCCCACCAACAACCTCGATCCTGGCAGCCGCGCCGAGATCTTGTCGGCCCTGCGCCGCTACGGGGGTGCGATCGTGCTCGTCACCCACGACGAGGGCGCGGTGGACGCGCTCCGTCCCGAGCGGGTCCTGTTGCTGCCTGACGGTGTCGAAGACCTCTGGAGCGCTGACCTGGCTGACCTTGTCGCGCTGGCGTGAACCGCGGGACCTGACCGTTCGCATCGGGTGAGGTCATAGATAGGCGCGGTGATGGTTGTCAATTGTCCCGATCTTTTGCCGCCGTGTGGGTAGCCGATCACGGGTTCTTGCGTGATCATGGCCAGATACGCAGTTCGGCAAACGGCAGTCAGCGGCCGCTTCAGTTCTCCGGGAGGAAGGCGTGACCGAGACCCTCAAGAAGGGCACTAGGGTGACCGGTGCCGATCGCACTAGGCTCGCTTCTGACCTGCACAAGCGGTACAGCGCCGGAGAGAGCATCCGGGCTCTGGCCGCATCAACGGGCAGGTCGTACGGATTCATCCACCGGATACTCGCCGAGTCTGGCGTGGCGCTCCGCAGCCGCGGCGGCGCGACCAGAGGCCGGGCCAAGGGGTAAGGCGTGCCGAACAGCCAGGTCGAAACGAGGCCTGGCGGATTGCGGCTCGCGATCGACGGCGAGGTCGCGACCGTAACGCTGGGGCGGCCCGAGCGCAGGAACGCGATGACTCCGGCCATGTGGCACGGCCTCGCCGACATCGGCGCCAGCCTGCCGCCGCAGGTCAGGATCGTGGTGGTGCGAGGTGACGGGCCCTCGTTCTGCGCCGGAATCGACCTGAACCTGCTCACCGGCACCGGTCCAGGGGACGATGAACCGATCGCCAGCCCGGACGACCATGATTTCGACCAGAAGGTGGCCGGCTACCAGGCCGGGTATCTCTGGCTGCGGGATCCGAGTATCGTCTCCATCGCCGCCGTGCAGGGGCACGCGATTGGCGCAGGCTTCCAGCTCGCCCTCGCCTGCGACCTGAGGATCCTCACCGAGGACGCCAGGCTGTGCATGAAAGAGCCTGCCCTCGGGCTGGTACCCGACCTGACCGGCACGAAGCCCCTCGTCGACATCGTCGGCCTGCCGCGCGCCATCGAGCTGTGCCTGACCGCGAGGACGGTGATGGCGGCCGAGGCATTGCTGCTGCGCCTGGCTGAGCTCGTCGTGCCAGCAGCCGAGCTCGACGCAGCCGTCGCCGATCTGGTCGCCGCGCTGCTCGCGACCGACGCCGCCGCGGCCAGGGCAACCAAGGCACTGCTCCAGCAGGCTAGCGGCCGCTCGCTGGCCGAACAGGCGGCGGCGGAACGGCGAGTCCAGGCCGAGCTGATCAGGAACCGCGGCCGCCGTTCGCCGTGAGCTGACCGGGAAGTTCTGACGGTTCTCTGAGGTTGCTCCGGCATGAACTATGGCAGCTGGCACGCGATGCGGTCCTTCTCCCGCGACCGCTCGATCACAGAGCAGCGGATCAAGCCAGGAACTGTCCGCCGGATCATGTCCTATGCGCGCCCGTACCGCCGCGAGCTTGTTCTGTTCCTCATCATCGTCGCGCTCGACGCTGGGATCACCGTCGCCGTGCCGTTGCTGCTGCGCGGCCTGATCGACAACGGCATCCTGCCGCGCGACAAAGGCGTCGTGCTCGCCATCGGGGCGGCAGTTATAGGCCTCGCGCTGTTCGATGCCATGCTGTCGATCGGCCAGCGCTGGTACTCGGCCAGGATCGGCGAGAGCCTGATCTTCGACTTGCGCACCGAGGTGTTCCGGCACGTCCAGCGCCAGCCCATCGCGTTCTTCACCAGGACGCAGACCGGCTCGCTGGTGAGCCGGCTGAACAGCGATGTGATCGGCGCTCAGCAGGCCCTGACCTCCACGCTCTCGTCCGTCGTCGCCAACGTGCTGTCGCTCGCGCTCGTGCTGATCGTGATGATCTCGCTGTCCTGGCAGGTCACGCTCGTGGCGCTGGTGCTGATCCCGCTGTTCATCCTGCCTGCGCGGCTCGTCGGGCGCAGGCTGCAGCGGCTGACCAGGGAGTCGATGCAGCTGGATGCCGCGATGGGCTCGACCATGACCGAGCGCTTCAACGTGGCAGGCGCAATGCTGGTCAAGCTGTTCGGCCGGCCCAGGGAAGAGGCCGAGGTCTTCGGCAACCGGGCGGGCCGGGTCCGTGACATCGGCGTGCAGACAGCGATGTACGGGTCGACGCTATTCATCGCGCTGACGCTGCTGGCGTCGCTGGCGACCGCCGCGGTCTACGGCCTAGGCGGGATCCTCGTCATCGACAACTTCTTCAAGATCGGCACGCTCGTCGCGCTAGCCGCGCTGCTCGGCAGGCTCTACGGGCCCATTACGTCGCTGTCCAATGTCCAGGTCGACGTGATGACCGCGCTGGTCAGCTTCGACCGGGTCTTTGAAGTGCTCGACCTGAAGCCGCTCATCGAGGACGCGCCAGGCGCGGTACCGCTGCCCGCCAGCCATCCGGCGCCGGCCATCGACTTCGACCACGTCTGGTTCAGGTACCCGACGGCGTCCGAGGTCTCGCTGGCCTCACTCGAGTCGATCGCGCTGCCCGTACCCGAGCGGACCGACGCCAACGCTGACGTGCTGCGTGACATCAGCTTCCATGCCCCGGCCGGCCAGCTGACCGCGTTGGTCGGGCCGTCCGGCGCGGGCAAGACCACGATCACGCACCTGGTGGCCAGGCTTTATGACCCGCGGTCGGGAACGATCAGGATAGGCGGCAGCGACATCAAGGGCGTAACCCAGGAGTCGCTGCACGACGCGATCGGCGTCGTGACCCAGGACGCGCACATGTTCCACGACACGATCAGGGCCAACCTCAGCTACGCCAAGCCGGGCGCCACGGAGGCCGAGCTGGTGCGGGCGTGTGAGGCCGCGCAGATCTGGCCGCTGATATCGACGCTTCCCGACGGCCTCGACACGGTCGTGGGGGACCGCGGCTACCGGCTGTCAGGCGGCGAGAAGCAGCGGATCGCGCTGGCGCGGCTGCTGCTCAAGGCGCCCTCGGTGGTCGTGCTTGACGAGGCGACCGCGCACCTGGATTCCGAGTCGGAGGCCGCGGTCCAGCGAGCACTGAATAGCGCGCTGGCCGGCCGGACGTCCCTGGTGATCGCGCACCGCCTGTCTACGATCATCCAGGCCGATCAGATCCTGGTCATCGACGGCGGCAAGGTCACCGAGCGCGGGACGCATGAAGAGCTCCTGGCCGCAGGCGGCCTGTACACCGAGCTGTACCACACCCAGTTCGCCAGCCAGGAAAAGGCAATACCGGCTGCCTCGGTGCCGCCTGTCGCCGCGAGCGTTTTAGGAGGTCGGCCCTAAGCGGGGCCGCCCGGAAGGTCCGGGGGCCCGGTCAGATCCGGCGTCGGCCTCGCTCCATGCCGGTGAGGCGCATCAGGATGAGAACGAGTATCGCGCCGAGAATCGAGCCGATGATGCCGACGGTGTGGAACTTGTGGGGCGCGAACCTGTGGTACTCGATCAGATTCCAGACGAACCCGCCGACGAACGAGCCGACGACCCCGAGCAGGATCGTGCCGAAGAAGCCGATCGGGTCCCGTCCGGGAACGAGCAGCCTGGCCAGGGCTCCGGCGATGAGCCCGACCACAAGCAGGACGATTATGAACATAACCATGGCCCGCCAGATACCGCGTTTCTGGCGATCCATGCGGAGCGCGGCGGTATGGACGTGGCTTGGCTGGCCAGGCGGGCTCGGCGGACCGGTCAGCCCGCGGGGTCCGCAGCCTTACCTGGCCCGGCGCGATGCCACACTTGATGCCAGCCATGCCAACTCGCCCGCGCCCCTACATCCTGGTCGTCAACGGACGGAAGGTCCGTCAGCCTGTCTTCGTGATCGGCGCACCGCACTCTGGTGCCGACCTGCTCACGCGCACGCTCAAGCGGACTCCGGGGTTCCACTTCACCGTGGGCCAGCCAAGCGTGCTCAGTGTGGTGTACGCGTTCGCCCGCGCGCCGTCCATCTCTGAAGGCAGGGGACAGGCCGCGGCGAAAGTCCTGCGGGACGCGTTCGCCCAGGCCTGGCAGGTCACTGCGCACGCCTGCCTGACGTGCAGTCCCGAATGTCAGGGCGCGGTTACCAGGCCGGCAGCAGGAACCTGCGTGGACGAAAGGACGATCAGCAGGTATGGTGACGCCAGCCCGGCGCTGATCTACTGCGCGGAAGGCCTGGTGGACGCCTTTCCAGACGCCCGGATCGTCCAGATTGTGCGCGATGGCCGCGCGGTCGTGGCGGCCATGCTCTCCGATCCGCAGGAGCTCGCCTGGTTCAGGCGCGGCGTGACCAACGTCGATTCCGAGTTCCCCAACCCGTTCTTCGGCGTCGAGACCGAAGAAGATCGTGCCGCCTGGCCGGCGCTGTCGGCCGCTGGCAAGTCCGCCATGCGCTGGCGCGGCGCGGTGCACAAGATGGCGCGGTTGCGTAACAGCCTGAGCGCCGACCAGCTGACCACGTTCCGTTACGAGCAGGTCATCACTGAACCGCAGGCTACCGCGATCGCGCTCGCGGCGTTCATTGACGGGAATCTCCCCAAGATCGAGGTTCCGCACGGTCAGAAGAACCCGGAATCCTGGCGGCGCCAGCTCAGCCCGGCGCAGCTCGCTGAGATCGAGAAGGTCGCCGGCCAGCAGCTTCGCAGGGTTGGCTACGGCGGCTAGCGCAACGCGGGCGGCTATCCCGCCATGGCGCGGCGCGAGTGCCGGCGTTCGTGGTTCTCCAGATTCAGCGCGGCGATGATAAGCGGGAAGTGGCTGAACGCCTGCGGGCTGTTGCCGACATGGCGGTGATACCGCGCGTCGTACTCCTCGCTCAGCAGCCCGAGGTCGCTGCGCAATGTGAGCAGACGGTCGAACAGCCTGGTGGCCTCATACTCCTCACCGATCAGGTGCAGCGCGTTGACCAGCCAGAAGCTGCATGCCAGGAACGCGCCCTCGCCCCCGGGCAAGCCGTCAACCGATGTCCCGGCCTCGGGCTGGGAGTAGCGCATCAATAGCCCGTCGCGGGTCAGCTCGCGCTTGATCGTGTTGACGGTGGAGATGACCCTCGCGTCGTCCGGCGGCAGGAACCCGACCTCACCCATCAAGAGCACCGCCGCATCGAGCGAGCTGCTCCCGTAGTACTGGGTGAACGTGCCCCGGCTCGCGTCGTAGCCCTTCTCGCACACCTGGGCGTGGATCGCGTCCCTGGTGGCGCGCCACCGCCGCAGCGTCTGCTCGGACGGGAATGCCAGCCCCGCCTCGGCCAGCTTGATCCGCCGGTCGAAGGCCACCCAGGCCATGACCTTGGAGTGCACGAAGTGCTTCGGCCCGCCGCGCACCTCCCAGATGCCCTCGTCTGGCTCCGTCCAGTGCTTCTCAAGGTAGGCAAGCAGCTGGTCGAGCAGGCTGGCCGTATGCCGGTCGAAGCTGTGCCCGGCCTGCCGCGCCAGCATGAAGGTGTCCACGACCTCGCCATACACGTCGAACTGGACCTGCTTGACCGCGTCATTGCCGATCCTGACCGGACCCGATCCCTCATACCCGCGCAGCCAGTCGGCGCGCCACTCGGTCAGCCGGCGCTCGCCGGCCACTCCGTACATGATCTGCACGTCCGCGGCAGAGCCGGCCACGGCGCGGCCCAGCCAGCGGCGCCACGCCGCAGCCTCATCGACGTAGCCGGTCCGCAGCAGAGCCTCGAGCGCCATCGTGGCGTCCCGAAGCCAGCAGTACCGGTAATCCCAGTTCCGCACTCCGCCGAGGTCCTCGGGCAGCGACGTCGTCGGCGCCGCTACGATGCCCCCGGTCGGATCATAAGTCAGGGCCTTGATCGTGATCAGTGACCGCACAACGGCATCCCGATACCGGCCGTGATAGGTGCACCGGGAGACCCAGTCCGTCCAGAACGAGGCGGTCTGCTCGAGGCACTCATCGGCATTGACCACGGGCGCCGCGCCAGGCAGGTGCGAGGGCTGCCAGGTCAGCGTGAAGGGCACCCGCTCGCCGGCCCGGACCACGAAGTCCGCGTGGTGCGCCATCTCGTGCGCGACCAGCTTGACGGGGGTCCTGATCCAGACCGAGTCGGGGCCGGCGACCGCCCAGATCGCGTCGTTGGCCCGGCGCACCCAGGGCACGACCCGGCCGTAGCCGAAGCGCATCGTGATCATGCTTTCCATCTCGACCGCGCCACTGACGCCCTCGACGATCCTGATCAGCACCGGGGTGTCGTCGCCTCGCTGCGGCATGAAGTCGATGACCTTCACCACCCCGCCGACCGTCGTCCACTGGGTTTCGAGGATCAGCGTGTCGTCCCGGTACTTCCGCTCGACCTGCCCGGCCCGCGATGGCGGCCCCTCCTGCACTGTGGGATTCAGCCGCCATTGGCCGTTATGGCTTTCGCCGACGATCGCCGCGAACACGGCATCGGAGTCAAAGCGCGGCAGGCAGAGCCAGTCGATCGATCCCTCCCGGCTGACCAGCGCCGCCGACTGCATGTCACCGATCAGGGCATAGTCCTCGATCAGCGGATAGACGGGCGCGCCGGGCGGCCGGGGGGCGCCGGTGGTCCCTGGGGATTCAGTGGCCCCTGGGGATTCAGCGGCCCCTGGGGATTCAGGGCCCGCGGGGCCGGCCTGCTGCATCCTGTCCCTCCTTACGGGTGCCAGCTCGTTACACGTGCCAGCCTGTCATGGCGATGCGGTCAGGCGCCTAAGCTTTGGACTGTGTCAACCACCCGGGTCCGGCTTGCCGCCTGCGCGGTCGCGGTGGCCGGCCTGGTCAGCGGCTGCGCGCAAATGAACGCGGCGCTGGGCCAGCAGTGGGTGGTCGTGCAGTTCGCATCCAACACCACGCTTGGCGCCGCGCGCCATGCCACCGCGGCCTGCTCGCACGTGCCCGGCCTGCGCCTGCTCCCGGTAAAGCCAACCTCGCCAGGCGGGGTCGTCGGCTCCGCCCGGTTCAACGCCACTCAAGCGAGCGACGCCGACATGGCCAGGCTGCAGCGCTGCCTGCAGCGATTTCCGTCCGTGCAGGGTTTCACCTTGGCCGACGCAGGCGACAACTGATCCAGGGCCGGATCACCGCCCTACCGGTGCCGACAAACCACTGACCTGCTGACGGACGCTTTACCGCGCCTGGCCGCGGAGGCACCTCAAGCGCTAAGGAACTGCGGCCCAGGTTTGGACTTTGATAACTTCCTACTTTTCAGATATAGATATTAGGCTAGTATCTAGATCGACAATCACGGGAGGTTCCTTGATGAAGCGAGCGCTCGTCGCTACGGGGGTGGCAGCCGCGACGGCACTGGCGGCCGGCTGCGCCTCGTCCTCAGCGGCAAGCCCGGCAGCAGGCTCCGACTCAAATGCCCAGGTCGTCCTGCGGCTCGGCTTCCTAACTAACATCACGCACGCTCCGGCGCTGATCGGGATAGCGAAGGGCTACTTCGCCAAGTCGCTGGGCAAGAACGTCAAGCTCGAGGTCAAGCCCTACAGCACGGGAACCCTGGAGGGCACTGCGCTGCTGGCCGGTCAACTTGACGCGGC
>DASWGE010000247.1:0-2168 GCA_036393895.1 Streptosporangiaceae bacterium
CGCGGCAGGGCACTCCCGGGCCACGCTCGCCAGGCGTGCCGCCTCGGCGCGAGCCCTAACCGCGTTCGCCCACGAGCGCGGGTGGCTGCCAGCCGACCCGGGTGCGCTGCTCGGGACCCTGAAGACGAGGCGCGAGCTGCCAGAGGTCCTGACCGTCGATGAGATCCTCGCCGTCCTCGGGGACGGGCCCGGTCAGCGCACGGGCAAACGACGGAGCTACGGCCGGGCGGGTGCCGGTCTGGCTGCCGAATCCCCTGGCGCCCCAGGCGATCCCGCCGCCTCCGCCGGTGCGGCAGGCGAGGTGGCAGCCGCGATCGAGCTCCGCGACTCGGCGATCATGGAACTCCTCTACGCAACCGGCATCAGGGTCAGCGAATTGTGCGGCCTGGACGTCGATGACGTCGACCAGAGCCGCCGGACCGTCAGGGTGCTCGGAAAGGGCGGCAAGGAGCGCGTCGTGCCGGTCGGCATTCCTGCTGAGCGCGCGGTCGGCCGATGGCGGACTGCCGGCCGGGCCGTTCTGGCCCGCGGCTCGTCGGGTTCCGCGCTATTCCTGGGAGCCCGAGGTGGTCGCCTTGACCCAAGGACGGCCAGGCGCGTGGTTCATGCCAGGATCGCGGCCGCCGGATCGGTGCCGGATACCGGACCGCACGGTCTGCGGCACACGGCCGCCACGCACCTCCTCGAAGGCGGCGCGGACCTGCGCAGCGTGCAGGAGATGCTCGGCCACGCCTCGCTCGCTACGACGCAGATCTACACCCACGTCTCGATTGACCGGCTCGTCTCGGCCTACCGCCAAGCGCACCCGCGCGCCTGAGGATCGGGCGCGACGGGAGAGAGGGCGGCCGCGCAATCGGGCAGGCGCGGCAGATCCAGCAGGATGTAAACTGGCGACAGGTCCCGGTGATTTGCATGCGCCAGCATGGTCCGGAGACCCAAATTCGCGTGTCTGCTTGCCGTTCGGGAATGCGTCAGCGCTCCCGGCGGAACGCACCTCACCGGTCCGCGGGGTTACTCGTGGCGAGGTCGTTCGGGCACCAGGACAAACCGATCGCGCCGTTGCCTGCGGGCTGGCGCACGACACGGAAGGGGACACCGGCATGGCCCCGGTCGTCACCATGCGGCAGCTCCTCGAGAGCGGCGTTCACTTCGGGCATCAGACTCGTCGGTGGAACCCGAAGATGAAGCGCTTCATCTTCACCGAGCGCAACGGCATCTACATCATCGATCTTCAGCAGTCGCTGCAGTTCATCGATCGCGCTTACGAGTTCATCAAGGAGACCGTCGCCCATGGCGGCTCCGTGCTCTACGTGGGCACCAAGAAGCAGGCACAGGAGGCGATCGCCGAGCAGGCCCGCCGGGTCGGCATGCCCTTCGTGAACCAGCGCTGGCTGGGCGGCATGCTGACCAACTTCTCGACGGTGTACAAGCGGCTGCAGCGGCTCAAGGAGCTCGAGGAGATCGACTTCGACGACGTTTCTGCCTCGAACATGACCAAGAAGGAGCTCCTTCAGCTGCGGCGCGAGCGCGACAAGCTGGAGCGCTCGCTGGGCGGTATCAGGGACATGGCCCGGATTCCCAGCGCGATCTGGGTGGTCGACACCAAGAAGGAGCACATCGCGATCAGCGAGGCGCGCAAGCTGGGCATTCCTGTTATCGCGATCCTGGACACCAACTGCGACCCTGACGAGGTGAACTACCCGATTCCGGGCAATGACGACGCGATCCGCAGCGTGGCGCTGCTGACCAGGGTCGTGGCCGATGCTGTGGCCGACGGGCTGATTGCCAGGGCAGGCCGGGCAGCGGGCGAGGAGAAGCCGCAGGGCGATGGTCAGCTCGGCGCGGCCGAACCGCTGGCCGAGTGGGAGCGGGAACTGCTCGAGGGCCGGACCCTGAGTGGCGCACCCGAGGCGAACGGGACCGCGACGGCCGCCGAGGCCCCGGCCGCGGAGGCCAACGAGGCAGAGGCAGGCCCGGCCGGATCGGCTGAACCGGCTGCATCGGCGGAGCCGGCTGGATCGGCGGAGCCGGCTGGATCGGAGGGCGCAGCCGCCACGCCAGCACAGGCGGCCGGCGAACCAGCCGCCGCCCCGACCGCCGGGCAGGAAGCTGACAGCACTGAGGCGGCGAGCGCCGATGCCGGCAGCCCTGAGACGGCCAGCAACCAG
>DASWGE010000248.1:0-3527 GCA_036393895.1 Streptosporangiaceae bacterium
GCTGATCCGGCGGGGCCTTGCCGCTCTGGCCCGGGGTGAATCCCTAGGCGGCGATCCGGGTCCTTACCTGCTCCAGGCCGCGATCGCGGCCTGCCACGCGCGCGCGTTCCGGCCCGAGGAGACCGACTGGACCCGCATCACCGAGCTGTACGGCATCCTGGCCGAGGTCATGCCGTCTCCGATCGTCGAGCTGAACCGGGCGGTGGCCGTGTCCATGGCGTTCGGCCCGCAGGCCGGACTTGACCTAGCCGATCAGGTGGCGGCCGAGCCCTCGCTGCGGGGCTACCACCTGCTGCCCAGTGTCCGGGGCGATCTGCTGATGAAGCTCGGGCGGACGGCCGAGGCGCAGGCAGAGTTCCAGCGGGCGAGCGAGCTCACCGCAAACGCGCGCGAACGTGAGCTCTCCCAGCAGCGCGCCCGTGCCGCGGCCGCCGAGCCGCCAGCGGCCTCGGCGCCTGAACCCCCTTCTCCACCCGCTTCACCCTATTGACGCGCCTGAAATCGAATCTGTGTTCTACTAGGAGCATGAGTGAGCCGACGCGTCCGCAGTGGTGGCCCTATCCGCACAGTGCCCGGCAGCTCATCCCTGGGGACCCGGCCTGGTCATCGTTAGCTGGACCCCGTGCGATTGCCCGGGCGCACTGACCCATCCCGGCCGCGGTCATCAGTGCGTACGCTGCGGAACCGCTGGCTGCACGGCAGCCTGGTATCAGCCCAGGCACGGCTGGCCGCCTGGCGAACAGGGCTCCTAGCGGCCAGCCGGGCGGCCAGAACGCGACCTTCGCCCCGATCGCCGCTCCGGCTGCACGGCGCTCCTGTCAGACTACGGACCATGCAGACTTTGGTCGCCGATCATCCGCTGATCGCGCACAAGCTCACCGCGCTCCGCGATATCCGCACGGAAACGCCGGTGTTCCGCAGCCTGGCCGACGAGCTCGTGACGCTGCTCGCCTACGAGGCGACCAGGGACATCAAGGTGGAACGCGTCAAGGTGCGCACTCCGGTCGCCGACGCTGATGGAGTCAGGCTGGCCAGCCCGAAGCCGTTGGTGGTCCCGGTGCTCCGGGCAGGGATCGGGATGCTCGACGGCATGTCCCGGCTGCTGCCGAAGGCCGATGTCGGCTTCGTGGGGCTGGCCAGGGACGAGGAGACGCTGGTCGCCTCTACCTACGCGACCCGGCTGCCGGCCGACCTGACCGGCCGCGACACGTTCGTGCTCGACCCGATGCTGGCGACCGGCGGCACCTTGGTTACGGTCTTCGAGATGCTCTCGTCCAGGGGCGCGGCGTCGATAACCGCGATCTGCTTGCTTGCCGCCCCCGAGGGCATCGCCAAGGTGGCGGCCTCGTTCGGCGACGACTTCCCGATCCCGGTCAAGGTCGTCAGCGGCGGCCTCGATGATCGGCTCAACGAGCGCGGCTACATCGTGCCCGGCCTCGGCGACGCCGGCGACCGCCTGTTCGGCCAGATCTGACCACCGCGGTGGCGCCTCGCGGCCCGTGCGCGCATCCTGCGTCAGGCCGCAGAAGATCTCTGGCCGGTTACCCGGCTGTAGGCAGTTACGCGAAGGCTAAGGGCCTTATATGGGCCTTTCCCTTCGCTGTTCCCCTGTATCTTCACCCAAGAGCTGGGGCCACGACATGTATCAAGCGCGCGGCTGGTGTACTCCGCCATTGCGACGACGTGCGATCACCGCATCTTGAAGGCTGGAGGTCAGTCCATTCGTGATGATCTGTCGGTTATTGCGCTGGTCGCGCGCGTGGGCGACGGCGACCAACGGGCGTGGGATGAACTCGTCGAGAGGTATTCCCCGCTCGTCTGGTCCATCTGTTGCCGTTACCAGTTGACCCGTCAGGACATCGACGACGTTGGCCAGAGCGTCTGGTTGCTGCTCGTGGAGCAAGTCGGCAAGCTCCGCGAGCCTGCGGCGCTGCCGGGTTGGATCGCGACGACGACAAGACGTGAGTGCCTTCGCGCACTGCGAACATCTCGCCGGCATGACCATGGGGCATTGCCTCCCGAGGATCAGATGCCAGCAGACGCTGCTGACGCGGTGATCGAGCACGAGATCATCGTGGCGGAACGCGATGCTGCGCTCCGCGCTGCGTTCGCTGAGCTTCCGCAGAACTGCCGCGAGTTGCTGTCGATGTTGATCGGTGACCCACCACGCAACTATGCCGACATCAGCGCGACGTTGGGCATCGCGGTCGGCAGCATCGGTCCTACGCGTGCTCGATGCCTGGACCGGCTACGGCGCTCGCCGCACCTCACCGCCTTCCTCGGCGACAGTGCCAGCGTTATCAATGTCAAAGAATCCGGAAGGTGAAGACGGTGGCTGATGCCTGGGACGACGAAGAACTGCTTGCGGCGCTACGGCAGGCTCACCGCGCCCGGCAGGCCGTTCCGCCCGAATTCGTCGAAGCCGCGAAGAGCGCCTTCGCATGGCACAACATCGATGGGGAACTCGCGCAACTCACCTACGACTCATACCGCGAGACCGTAGACGTGACCAGGACACGGGCCGAGGCCGCGTCCATTCGGAACCTGACTTTCACTTCGGCGAGCCTGAGCATCGAGCTTGAGGTGGCCGAGGACTTGGTCCTGGGCCAGGTCGTCCCGCCACAGGCTGCGACGATCAAGGTGCAGCCTCGCACGGGCGCGGAGACCGCGACTGTCGCGGACGAGATCGGCTGCTTCTCGATCGAACCGATCCCCTCTGGTCCGTTCCGCCTGCGCTGCAGAACCGCTGCAGGCATCGACGTCCTCACGAGATGGATCACTTTGTGAACCCGAGTGCGGCTGCCCGGTCAGCCAGCGCCCAGCGAAAGGAGTGACATGGCTGTTGCGTGCCGGATCGGATCGCTGACGGCGTCCTGCCGGACGCTGCACATCGACTGCGCGAGGTTCATGCCCTCTCGCAAATGCCGGTGCAGGTCGACCATCAGCGGCACGACAGCGCGGTCGTTCAACGGGGCGACGCCGGCGAGGATCCCGGCTGTGCCCAACGGCAGCAGGCTGCTGACCAGCCCTAGTAGCTCATCGGCCCCGACCGGCGCTAGGACGCCGGAATCGCAGCTTGACAGGATCAGCCGGTATGGCGCGCGGTCCAGTTGTTCGAAGTCGTAGACCGTTAGCGGCCCATCGTGCATGCCCAACGATGAGAACAGCGGACTGTCGGCGCGGAAATTTCCATGAGCGGCGATGTGCGCCAGCCAGGCCCCGTCGAGAGCGGACAGCACCCGCCCTGCCGTAGCCTCACCAGCCGTCAGCAGCGTGACGTCGTCATAAAGCTCCGCTATGAGCGGGACCTCCGCGCCATCGGTGATCAGGCCAGGGCCGCGCGCCAGCGCAACATGCCTGCGTTCCGGGGCCGGGACAGCGCGCGCACGCATCCAGGCCCCCGCCGAGGGCGCGACGCTGAACGGGCGCGTCGCGAGGGCGGGAAGCAGCGGCCAGGGAATATCGTGCAGCTTGCCCGGCGGTACGACAATGACCGGATTATCACCCAGGTGACCGGCGGCCGCTCC
>DASWGE010000249.1:0-3769 GCA_036393895.1 Streptosporangiaceae bacterium
TACGGCCTGGCCAGCACCGCCGTGGCCGATCTGGTTCAGACCCAGGTCAGCAACGTAACCAGCCGTGGCTTCGGCGTCATCGTGATGGACAGGGAGACCAACACTGAGTACGTGGACTTCCTCGCGCACGCGAACGACTCGCTCCCGATCACCGTCTCGGAGCTTTACTACACCAACGTGGACGACCAGCGAGTCGTGCAGATCCAGGTCGTGGAGCAGGCCACGAGCGTGGAGTCAGCCAAGCCGGCAGACAACAAGGTCATCATCGAGGGCCCGATCGACAACATCCCGGTCGGCTTCGCGCGCGGAACGCCGGTCGAGGTCACGTTCGCGATGGGCCGCGATCAGACGATCGAGGTGACAGCCCGCCACGCCGCGGTCGCCGATCCCCTGGTGCTGCGGATCGAGGTCGGCGTGTCGTCAAGCGCGATGCGCGAAGAAGAGCAGGCAAAGGTCGATTTGCTCAAGCAGAAGACCTGAGATATCTATCGCTTGTCGCACTGCGATTTTGTCGCTGCGGCGATGTCTGACGGTGTGCGGGGAGCTGGGCGATGAGCGGGACCGAGGTCGGCGCGTTCGATGCGACCGGCTACCGGCAGCATGTGCTTTCCACTCTGCGGGGCGCCTCCAAGCTTGACCTTTCCGACCCCTTTTTCATCGTCGACCTGCCGGTCGATGTGGACGACACCGAGCTGATCCGCGCGCGCATCACGGCGCTGGTGGGATTCTGGAACAAGGAGCGCAGCCCGAACTACAAGGCGCTTGCCGCCGAGCTCGCCAAGCACCGCGCCGACCTCGAGGCGGTCCTCCTGGACCCGGCCAGGCGGGCAGAGTGCGCCGCGCAGGTCAGGGCCGCAAGGGCAACTGCCGACGCCGACCGATACGGCGCGCTTGACTCGCTCGCCGCCAAGCTGGTCGCTCGCTATCAGGGACTCCCGCGCTCCAGGCTGTCGAGCCTTGCGCGGCTCGCCAAGACCAGGGGGCTCGAGGAGGCGGCGTTCGCCGCCTGGGTGGACCGCCAGCACGTGATCGAGGACGGCGCGGATGCCGAGCCGCTCGCCGCCGGCGTGCGCGCGCAGATCCGCAGCGACCTCGACGAGTTCGGCAGGCTGACCGGCGATTCCAGCCGGTCGGCCACGCTCTGGACGTTCCTCGGCATCGCGCCGACCACGTCGGCCGAGGAGATCGCCGCCCGGCACGCGGAGCTGACCAGCGAGAACGAGCGCCGCCAGCACGACCACCTAATGACGATCGTCGCCAACCTGCTGACCTACACCCGGCAGCACCTGATGACCGGCGATGCCGCGCGCTATGCCGCCAGTCTCATCGAGGACGCGAAGGACCGGCTGCGCGACACCGTCGCCGAGAAGGTCATCGTGGACGGCGAGCTGAACGCAGCCGACTACGAGGCCTCCGTCCGCAAGGTGATCGGGTTCGGCTTCGGGCTCTCCAGCGAGCAGGCGAGGCTGGCGGTCAGGCGGGTCGCCACGGAACTCGGCGCGACGCTCGCGGTCGCGCCTGCCGTCGACTATCTGATCTGCCCGAACTGCAGGGAGCCGCAGCCCGCCTCCGGCCAGCCGGCCTGTCGCTACTGCGGCGCGGACGTGTACCTGCGGTGCCCTGCGTGCGGCCAGCAGGCGGAGGCGGCGGCGGTTGCCTGCCCGCACTGCGGGACCAGCTTCCGCGCCATCCAGGCGGCGGTTGATCAGCTGGCTGCTGCACGTGAGCAGCTGGCACAAGGCCGCCCGGCAGCCGCGCAGGCCGTGCTAGCACCCGCTGTTGAGGCAGCGCGGAACGCTCCGGCGCTGGCCGTCGAGGTCGCGGCGGTCAGCGACGAGGTTGACCGGGTAATCGCGACCGCGCAGTCGGACTGGCGCAGCGCCGAGCGCGAGCTGGCCGGCCAGCGCCTATACGCGGCCGTGGACAGGCTATCCAGAATCGCTCGCGTGGCCGCCGACGTGGCGGGGCCGTCCGGGCAATCGGCTCCGGACCAGCTGGCCGAACTCGCCGCCAGGAAGGCGACCGTGCAGGCCGAGATCGCCACCGCCAGGAAGCTGCCCGATGCGGAAAAGGAGGCCGCGCTCGGCCGGATCCTGGGCGTCGCAGCAGATTGCGGCGAGGCGATCGACATGCTGGCCGCGCTGCCCCTGGCCCCGCCGTCGGACCTGCAAGCGGAGGTAACCGCCGATGCGGTGGCACTGCGCTGGGAGCCCTCCTTGTCGCCCGGTCCCGTCTCCTACAAGATCACCCGCCTCACGACGGCGCAGGACGGCGGGCAGCCAGAGCGCCGGGTGCTTGGCACGACCAGCGCCGTCGAGTTCAACGATGCGGGTGCTCCTGGCGGCGCCATGATCGCGCATGAGGTCAGCGCTGTGTCGGGGCGGCGAACTTCGGCGGGCGCGACAACCAGGCCCGCCCTGATGCCCCGTGACGTGACCAGCCTGGCGGCGCGGGCCGATGCCTCGGGAATCACTCTTACCTGGGTGCTCCCGATCAGCCACGGGAATGTCGTGGTCGAGCGCGAGGTCGACCCGCGAGCCGGTCTGAGCTTGCCGCTGCGCCGCGCCCGCGCCGACGGGCAGTCGTGGCGAGACACCAGTCCGGCAACTGGGGTGGAGTTCAGCTACCACGTCTACGCCGAGTACCGGGACGTCGACGGCGTGATGATCCGTACCCCGGGCGCTACGATCCGGGCTAAGGTCGCGCCGCGGCCAAGGCCGGTCAGCGAGCTCTGGGCCACCACCAGCGCGGGCCACACGACGATCGGATGGGTTAGGCCGGTCAGCGGCGAGGTGCGGATCTACGCCGCCGACCATGCACTCGCCGCGCCCGATACGGAGGTGGATCTCGCCGAGCTTGCCCACCGCGGCCGGTACGTCGGAGCGGGCCAGCGCCGCGTCGTCGACGAGAACGCGGGCCGCAGACTCGTCACCTACACCTCAGTGACGGTGGACGGCGGCCAGGCCGTGGCCGGGCCATCGGTCGCGCACCTGCCGGTCGCCGCGCCGAGCAATGCGGCCGTGACCGACAGCGGCTCCGAGCTCCTGCTCACATTCACCCTCCCGGGCGGCGTGACCGAGGCGGTCGTGGCTGGCCGCCGCGACGCGATGCCGGCTGGGCCTGCCGATCCGGCGGCCCAGACCTGGAGCGTGACCAACACCAGGCTCGAGATCGACGGCGGCCTGCACGTGCCCGCGCCGGAAGACGGGCTCGGCTGGTACTTCAGCATCCATTCGGTGCTGCGGGACGGGTCAGCCAAGCTCGCGGCGCCGGCCGGGGCGCAGCTCAAGGCCAGGGACTCGACCCCGGTCACGGCCAGCTATACGGTCCGCCGGGCCGGCGTCGTCAGGCGGTCGATCGTCATCGAGGTGACTGCCAGCGACCCGATGCCCGACCTTGTCGTGCGCGCGAAACGGGGTGCGGTGCCGTCCGGCGCGCAGGACGGCGCCGAGGTCGGACGGATACCAGGAGGCGGCAGGAGCGCCCGGCTGGAACTACCGGCCGGGGCGCTTACCCTTCCCGCTGGCCTGCGGGTCTTCCCGGCGGCAAGCCTGCCGGGCCGCGAGTTCACCATCACCGACCCGCCCCAGGCAACGCTGCTGATCACCAGCTGACTCGACCACAGACGCCTTCATGATCACGGACACTCTTCGACGTCTGCCGTGCCTGGGCTCAAGTGATTGTCGCAACGCCTGACCTGATCGGGAGGGTGTGGTGGGTAATCCAGGGTTGCCGCCGGAGCGGGTGCGGCTGGTGCTGGATCATCTGG
>DASWGE010000250.1:0-7602 GCA_036393895.1 Streptosporangiaceae bacterium
GGCATCCCGGCGCAGGCCACCGCATCGGTCACCAGGCAGATCCGGCCAGGCGCGGCCCGGAACGCGATGGCCGCGACCCGCCCGGCCACGTGGTGCAAATCTGCGATCAGCCCGCTGACCAGGCGTGTGTCGGCCAGCGCCTGCCCCACGACACCGGGCTCACGGTGATGCAGCGGGCGCTGTGCGTTGAACAAATGCGTGACCATCTTCGCGCCGCACGTCACCGCGTCGCTGACCTGCTGAGCCGTCGCGTCCGAGTGGCCGATGCTGACCAGTACGCCCGCCGCCGTCAACTGCCTGATGGCGGCCGTTGCGCCGTCGACCTCCGGTGCGAGCGTGACGAGCCTGACCAGGCCTGACCCGGCGGCCAGGAGCGCGTCAATCGTTTCGGCCGTGGGGCTGATAATCCACGCAGGGTTGTGGGCGCCCCGCCGCTTGCTGGCGATGAACGGCCCCTCAAGATGGACGCCGAGCACCCGGGCGGCCCCGGGGGCCCCCACGGCCCCGGGGCGTGATCCAGGCCACCCGGCGCCGGCCAGGCTCGGGACGAAGCCAGCGGTGCGGCGCAGCGAGGTAATTGTCTGCTCGATCGGGCTGGTGATGAACGTCGGCAGGAACGCCGTCGTCCCGGTCTCAGGTAGCCGACGGACGACTTCGGCCCAGCCGTCAGGATCGGCATCGGTAAGTTCGACGCCGAAATAGCCGTTGACCTGAAGATCTACCAATCCTGGCAGCAGGAAACCGCCAGTGAGTTCGAGGTCGGGGCGGCCAGGCGGCGGCCCGGCACCAGCGCCGGTGATCACTCCCGCTTCGCACGTCAGGTAGCCGGGAGCAAGGACGGGAGCCGCGCCGGTAGCTGGGATGATTCTCGACGCCGCGATGAGCATCTGGTTAGCTTCGCATTCCAGCAGCGGGACCGCGCCCGAAATGCATAACTTTACACCTGGTTGGCCGCCGTGCCGCCGGAGATTCGCTCGACGGTGATCGCTAGCCCACCGGACTGCTGAACCCAGTCGAGGAAAGCCCTGATCTCGGTCGCTACCAGCGCCGGCCGCTCCATCATGGCGACGTGGCCCACGCCGGCTAGCACCAGGACCCTGGCGGTCGGGAAGGCGCGGGCAGCCTTGGCTGCCATCACCGGATTGACCAGCCGGTCGTGGCTGCCATGCAGGATCAGCGCCGGGGCGGCGATCATGGCGGCATCGCGCCACAACGACCTCTTGCCGAGCTTGAAGTACTCGAAGACCAGGCTGCGGGCCGTCATTACAAGCGCCTGGTTGGCGTGGATCAGGCTGTCCCGCCGCAGGACCTCGGCGATTTCCTCGCGCCGCCGAGCGGGATGAACGATGCCCGGATCGGTATAGACATCCCTGAGTGCCCGATCGGTCCTGGACTCCGCGGGCAGCCGCCGCAGTCCCCCCATGATCACGGGACCGACCCCGGGGAGGGCCGCGAGTGCCAGGCGCATCGGCAGCGGGCGAGGGCGAAGGTCGGGCATGGCCGGAGAGACGAGCGCGAGCGTGCGGACCAGATCGGGACGCGCGGCGGCGACGCGGGTGCTCACGGTGCCACCCATCGAATTGCCGAACAGGTGAACCGGTCCCAGGCCCTGCTCCTCGATCAGCTGGATCACCGTGGCGGCATGCGCGTTGATGGAATAGCCGCCGCTGGCTGGCGGCGACGAACCGAAGCCGGGCAGATCGATCGCCGCGCAGGCGAGGACCGGCGCGGCGGGCTGTCCCTCGACCGGCCGGGAGAGCAGGTCCATCAGGTCGGTCCAATTGGTCGAGGATCCGCCAAGTCCGTGAATGAAGATGGCAGGCTCCGCGCCCGCGATCGCGGGGGCGCTACGAACGTAGACCTGACCGGCCGGCAGATCAACGTGACGACCGGGCCAGTGCGGCACCGGCTCGGGCGGTAGTTCCCCCTGCGGAACTGGGTCGCGCGGCTTCGGTTGGTTCGTCACCCGCAGCCTCACGTGTCGCCTCGCATCTCACCTCACAGGAGCCCCAAGCCAACCATGCCGTGCTGACCAGGGGATCACCCCGGACCCCGCATCGGTGCGCGTCAGCTGGCCCTGCGTGTGGGCCTGGCAGGGCCAGACTTGGCGCCCGACCTGCCCGCCCCGGTCTTGCCTCCGCCGGCGCTCCCCCCGTCCGCCGCCCCATCGCCTGCCTTGCCGGCCCGGGCCTTGGAAGTGCCGGCCTTCCCCTTGGCTGGCTCTTCTTGATCCTGGCCGGTCTCGTCGGGGCCAGCTTTACCTGCGCGGGTCTTGGAAGTGCCTGCCTTCGTCGCGCGGCTCCTCGTGGAGCCTGACTTGGCGGCCCCATCCCCGATCGCCTTGGCCTTCGGCCCGTTCTCGCCGGCGCCGGAAGGTTGCTGAGCCGCGGCCAGGCTGGCCTTCAGCGCGTCGGCCAGGCTAGTCGACGGGGCGGCAGCGATTTCCAGCGCGCCAGGCTGAGTCAGTTCCCTGCCCTGGATCTTGGCGTCGACAACCTCGACTAGTGCTTCCCGGTATCCGTCATGGTGCGCATCGGCGTCAAAGTCGGACGTCATCGAGTCGATCAGCGAGGCTGCCATCGTCAGTTCCTGCGGACGTACCTCGACATCCTGGTCAAGGAACGGGAAGTCAGCGGTACGAACCTCATCCGGCCAGAGCAAGGTCTCAAGTACCAGCACGCCATCGCGGCTTCGCAAGGTGGCGAGGGACTCCCGCTGCCGTAGTGCGACCTGGGCGATCGCGATCCGGCCAGACTGTTCAAGCGCATCGCGCAGCAGCACGTAGGCCCTGGCACCCGCTGCCTCAGGCTCGACGTAGTAGCTTCGGTTGAACAGGATGGGGTCAAGTTGCTCCGCCGGCGCGAAGTGCAGAACCTCGATAGACTTGGTCGTCGGAAGCGGCAGATCGGCCAGATCCTCATCGTCCAGGACGACCATCTCGCCCGTGGACAGTTCGTAGCCCTTAACGACATCCTCATAGGGGACTTCCTCGCCACATACTGAGCAGAATCGACGGAACCGGATCCGCCCGCCGTCGGCCCTGTGCACCTGGCGGAAGGCAATGTCCTTCTGCTCAGTCGCGGCGTAGAGTCGCACGGGAATCATGACCAGCCCGAAGGAGATCCCGCCCTTCCACATGCTCCGCACGTCGTCTCCTTACCCCGGCAGATCGACTACTTATACAACTAGCGTTGCTCCACTCTATCCATTCGGCAATATGTTCGAGGGTGCGAATAACCCGGCCTTGGGTGACGAACACCAGACTTCGAGAGGAGGTCGGCATGACTGACAGGGACCTCGACGAGCCAGTAACCGACGTCGTTGAGCAGAGCCAGGAAGCCGTGCCGGGCACCGACGAAGCCGATGAGGTGGAACTGAAAGAAGTGCCGCTTGAGGCTAATCCGGCCGACGTCGCCGAGCAGGCCCGCGCCGTCGAGCTTGGCGAGGATGACTACCGCTGATTACCCGGCCGTAGGATGGCAGCTTGGCAGCCGCAAAACCGTAGCCGATAAACATCGGAGAGTTTCGTGATCGCGACGCCGCAGACCACCAGAGCGGCAGGCACGCGCTTGCCGCGCCCGGCACGTCGCAGACAACTGCTCGGGGCCGCCCGCGACGTCTTCGTCGCGCAGGGTTACCACGCCGCGGCGATGGACGAGATCGCCGAACGGGCTGGCGTCAGTAAACCGGTCCTGTACCAGCACTTTCCCGGCAAGCTCGAGCTCTACCTCGCGCTGCTGGACGAGAGCGTCGCGGAACTCGTCGGTGCTGTTTCCGCGGCGCTGGCGTCGACGGCCGACAACTCAGAACGCGTGCCGGCCACGTTCCGAGCGTTCTTCGATTACGTCAGCGGCGCGGGCGAGGCCTTCAGGCTGGTCTTCGAATCCGATCTGAGCAACGAGCCGGCCGTCAGGGAGCGCTTGGACCGGACCATGTACGAGTGCGCCGAGATGGTGAGCGAGTTCATCCGCGAGGATGCCGGCGTCTCGAATGACGAGGCTGACCTGCTCGGCATGGCTCTGGTTGGCATGGCGCAGGTTAGCTCCAGATACTGGCTCAGCACCGAGCGCACGATCGATCAGCGCCTCGCTGAAGAGTTGCTCGCGCGGCTTGCCTGGCGCGGCATCAGCGGCTGGCCGCTCGCCGAGGGCACGCACGAGTAGCCTCAGGAATGTGCTGCGGACAGCTACGTTGAGCGGAGGATGGCGTTGGAAGTCAAGATCGGCATACAGATGGCTCCTCGCGAGCTCGTGGTCGAGACCGAATCAGCGGTCGAGGATGTCAAGCAGGCCCTAACCGCAGCCCTCGCGGACAACAAGCTCTTCGTGCTCACCGATAAGCGCGGAGGTACGGTCCTGGTGCCCGCGGAGAAGATCGCCTATGTCGAGCTCGACCAGGCTGAGCCGCGCCGGATCGGCTTCGGCAGCGGCTGACCGACCCGGCCTAGTCTGCCAATCCGAGCGCGGCCATGCGCTGCGCATGGGCGTCCGTCAGCGCGGCGAACATCCTTCCGATCTCGCCGAGCTGCGCCGGCGACCCGCCACCCAGCAGTCGCGCCAGTGACTCTCGTTCGGCGGCCACCCGCTGCGCCTGGCTGAGTGCCTCGCCGACCAGGCGGCGTGCCCAGAGCGCTAGTCGCCCGGCCAGGGCCGGATCGGCGGCGATTGCCTCGCGTACCCGCGTGATGGCGAACTGCGCGTGCCCTCCGTCCGCGAGGACCGTCAGCACCAGGGATCTCGTGGGCGGATCAAGCAGCTGCGCGATGACCCGATAGAAATCCGCCGCGAACCCGTCACCCACGTAAGCCTTGACCAGGCTCTCGAGCCAGGTCGATGGCGCTGTCCTGGCGTGAAACGCGTCGACCGGCTCGACGAACGGCCGCATAGCCTGCTGGGGGTCGGCTCCGAGTTCCGCGATACGCCGCCTGAGCAAATCGAAGTGTCCGAACTCGGCAACGGCCATGGTGGCTAGATCTGCCTTGTCTTGCAGCGAAGTCGCCAGCGAGGCGTCGTCGGCCAGCCGGAAGAACGCGACGAGCGACGCGTAGGCCAGCAACCCGAGCAGCTCGATCACGCCATCGATCGCGGGCTCGTGCGTGGCCCCCACCTCGGCCGAAGCCGACGCTGCGCCCTGGTTCCCTGCCACCGCCGCATCGTCAGCCACGCCAGTGCCCTCTGCCGCAGGCTCATGCTCAGTCACACCCGAATCGTAACAACGCCGCTCAGCCGCCGGGCCGCCCTGAGCCCGTAGGTCCAGCCATCAACCCAACCCGGGCACGCGGCGCGGCCAGATGATCAGGTGTCAGTCAACGTTGCTACACTCAGCAGCGACGTCATCCTGGAATGGCATCGGCCCGAGACGCGTTCTAATACGTAGCGCGGTACGAGAATTTCATCTGGTCCCGTAGCCGCGCCTGGCTCTTCCCGGAGATTTGCCCGACCAGCACCCGCTGGCGACAGCTCGGCGCAGGTGAGCAACCGTGCTGCCGACCTTTGGATGAGTCACCTGCCGTCCTGCGGCTGCCAGTCTGGTGCTCATGCGCCAGAAGACGCCGCAGGCCACCGATGGAGGCGAAAGCCCTGACACCGCAAGACCTAACTTCAGACCTAACTTCACACCTAAGTACCAGCATGACTCCGATATCGGTAGATAGTGTGGCGCTGACCATGGCCAACGGGCGCAGCGTCGCCGCGCCAGCAGGCCAGCCGGGCGCCACCGAAGACAGGACCATCGCGAGTGCCGCGACCCCGAGTACCGTGACGCTGCCCGATCCACCAACGTTCGAGCAACTAGGGGTGGCTGAGCCGATCTGCACCGCGCTGGCCTCCGCAGGTATCACGAAGGCGTTCCCGATTCAGGCTCTGACTCTTCCGATCGCACTCGATAATCACGACGTCATCGGCCAGGCGCGCACCGGCACCGGCAAGACGCTCGCCTTCGCGATCCCGATTCTGCAGCACCTGATTGACAGCGCCCGCGGCAAGCCGACGGCGCCGCGCGCGCTCGTCGTGCTTCCGACCAGAGAACTGGCCATCCAGGTTGCCGAGGACCTGCGCACGGCGGCCTCCCTGAGCAATGTCCACGTGGTGACGCTCTACGGCGGGCGTGCTTACGAGCCGCAGATCGAGGCGCTGGCCACCGTGGACGTCGTCGTCGGCACCCCCGGACGGCTCCTTGACCTAGCCCGCCAGCGTCAGCTTGACTTGTCGGCCGTCGATGTCCTCGTGCTCGATGAGGCGGACAGGATGCTGGACCTCGGCTTCTTGCCCGACGTGGAAGCGATTCTGCGGCTCACGCCCGCGCACCGGCAGACAATGCTCTTCTCGGCCACGATGCCGTCCGAGATCGTGACCCTAGCCAGAAAATATCTGGACCAGCCGACCCATATCAGGGCGGAGCAGCACGACGAGCCCGCTCATGTACCGACCACTCATCAGCATGTCTTCCGTGCGCACCACCTCGACAAGATCGAGGTGCTGGCCCGGGTTCTGCAGGCCGAGGGCCGCGGCCTGACCATCGTGTTCTGTCGTACCCGCAGGGCCTGCGACCAGGTGACAGCACAGCTCGCCGAGCGCGGTTTCGCGGCTGCGGCCGTGCACGGCGATCTGGGCCAGAGCCAGCGCGAGCGAGCGCTGCGCGCGTTCCGGAGCGGCAAGATCGATGTGCTGGTCGCTACCGACGTCGCGGCGCGCGGGCTTGACGTCGACGACGTCACTCATGTGGTCAACAACGAATGCCCGGAAGACGAGAAGGCCTACCTGCACAGGATCGGCAGGACTGGCCGGGCCGGGCGGGCCGGCGTTGCCGTCACGTTCGTCGATTGGCAGGACCTGGGGCGATGGAAGCTGATCAACGACACGCTTAATCTCGGGCACCCCGAGCCGCTTGAGACCTATTCGACATCAACGCATCTGTTCACGGCGCTCGACATTCCAGCCGACACCGCTGGTTCGCTGCCGACCGCGTCGCGCGGGCGGGCTGGCCTCCAGGCCGAAGACCTCGAAGATATCGGCGAGACGGGTAAGAACAGGACACGCCAGCACGAGTCCGGCTCGCGCCAGCGGGGGGGTGACCGCGCCTCCGGCCGCCGCAGCGGTGATCAAGCCGAAGTCGGCCAGCGCGCCCCTGGGCGGACGAGGGCGCCGCGACGGCGGACGAGGGCCGGCGCATCAGTGCGGCCCGTCGGTCTTGGGGCCGAGACTACCGACCACGCCGACGCCCGTGATCACGCTTCCGTCGCGGCGGGCCAGGCGCGCAACCCGGGCCACAGGCAGAGCACGGGTCGCGCATCCTCGACCGGCCAGCCCGGCGACGACCAGCCAAGGACAAGCCGACGATCGGGCCGCGGCCGCAATGGCCGGCCCGCCGCCCGCACCGCACCCGGTCAGCAGGGCTCGACCCGGACCGCGAGCCGCGCCGATGAACGTGAGATCGAGGCCAGCTGAGGCGCTGACGCGCAGCAGCCGGCCAGGGCTGGGTAGGCTGCCAACCCGTGAGCACCCCGCGATCGCTGCGAATACCGAGCCAGGTGAGGCCCCGGATCGTGGCGACGTCGCGCGGGCCGTTCGCCGCCCTCAGCGCGCAGCCCGCCAGCGGAGTCAG
>DASWGE010000251.1:0-5528 GCA_036393895.1 Streptosporangiaceae bacterium
GGCGTTACGGTCACTGGGACGAGAAGCGTTCCGGCACCCGACCTGGCGGCCTGGAGCACCCGCTCCCAGATCCGCGGTTCGGGCAGGTCGATTCCCGCCACCGTAGCTCCCCACCGCAGCAGAACAGGCAGCGGACCAATCTCAGAGCCGGCCCCAAGCACGGCCACCGTCCGCCCGGGCAGGCTCAGCCAATCCGGGTGATCAGCGACCGCTCGGACAGCATCGGCGCAGGAGGGCTCGATGATGCCTGCGCCCACCCAGGCTTCGAGCCTGCGCGCAAGATCACCTCCGCGCAGTCGTTCGCCCCGGTAGGGCAGCGCGAGCTCCTCCTCCGCCGCGCCAGCTCCGGTGATGGTCGCCGTGCCGAGGGAGCGGCTGGCCGCCATGGTCAGCAGCTCGTCCAGCTCGCCCTCGTCGCCGCCGGGTAGCGCCGCCCGCATCCGGCCGCGCAGCGAGCCGGCTCCGTCGGCGGCAATCGCGAGCGCGGCCTGCCTCGACGGCAGTCCCGCCTCGATGACCCTGCGGAAGTGCGTGAGATAGCCCGAGCGCCAGTTCGTCTCCTGCTCGGCACCGAGGGCGCCGGGCGCGTCAGTCCCGCGCAGCGCGTCGGCGATCACCGCCCGGCCGAACGCCGACGTGCTGCGGCGCCCGTCGTCGGCCACCGGGAAGTCAACCCCGGCTGCGGTTTCGACCATCGCGCCGCTCATTGCTTGCCCGGTCATCGCGCCCTACCCGTCCTCGGATCGCCGGCGGCCGCCTCGACTCCACGGGCGACCAGCTCGGCTTCGGCATGCAGCGCCAGGAACTCCTCCGGCGCCTGCGATCGCTTTAGCGCCGCGTCCAGGTGAGCCAGCGTCAGGCCGCGGACGAACAGGTGGGCCTGCTCGCCGGAGCACAGCTCGGACATCGGCCGCATGGCAGCCGGGATCCAGGCCGCCTCGCCAGGCAAAGTCATAGCACGCAGGGCTTCGTGCTCACCCTCGACATCGTCGAGGAAGTGCTGGTGATCGGCGCGGTGCAGGACGAACATCCGCCTGGTTCCCGGCGTACGCCCGTACAGTTCGAGCACCGCATCGAGCGGGATCGGCACGTCATCCGCCGCAGCCAGGTACAGCACGGGGACGACCCTGCTCCAGGTGAAGGTGAGGGTCAGCGGCAGGATCCCCGGTCTCGGCCGCGAGTTGCCGCCGGGCCCGAGCGCGACGATTGCACTGACCCGGGAATCAGTCTCGGGAACGGCCAGCACGGTCCAGCCCCCGAAGCTGTGGCCGACCAGCCCGATCGCGTCCCGGTCGAAGTCGAGTCGCGCCACGCCGTCGGACGCGGCGGCGGCCACACCGCCGCCGAGCAGGAAGTCGAGCAGGAAACGGACATCGGGCACCCGGCTCGCGATGATGGAATCGATCCTGGCCGCGCGCTCCGCGGCGGTCTCGTCTGCCCGCCCGGCCAGCTCCGGCGCGATCACCTCGGAGTGATCGAGCGCGGCCACCACGTATCCGTGACTGGCCAGGTGCGAGCACAGAAAGGCAGCCGATCTACGGTTGCCGCCGCTCCCGTGCGCAAAGACGATGAGCGGAAACGGACCCCACCCGCCACTGCCGCCAGGAACCGGACTCCAGATCTCGCAAGGGAACACCCGGCCACGCGCGACATCGTCCGCGTGAATCGTCCGGATGCTGACCGGATGCCCGCCACGCTCAAACGGCGAATAACGCGCTACCAAACCTGCTCCCGGCATGGGGTCGCGCTGCCGACTGCCATTCCGGCCTCCCGGATTGCCATTGCCCTACTGGCAATCCTAAGGCGGTCAGGTCTTCTTTGCCCGGCTCGGAGCAACCCTGGGCGGCTCATCCGGTTGCTTCGGGTACACCGGCGGCCACGGGGCGTCGAGTAGCCCGCTGGCCCGGTCCCTGGCGCTCATCTCGAGCAGCGGCTCCAGCGATTGCGGATTGTCGTTCATGGCCTCCCAGGGGTCGCCGACCTTGGCGAGCCGCTCCGCCATCGACGCGATGGTGAACTGATCAGGATGGATCTCGTCGACCTCTCCCCAGGTGATCGGCGTGGAGACCTGCGCGCCCGGCCTGGCGCGGACCGACCATGCGCCGAAGACGGTCTTGTGCGGGGCGTTCTGGTTGTAATCGACGAACACCCGCGGGCCGCGTTCTTCCTTCCACCACGCCGCCGTGATGAGGTCGGGCCTGCGTCGCTCCAGGTCGCGCGCTATCGCCACGGCGGCAGCCCTGACCTGGTAGGAATCCCACCGCGGCTGCAGGCGAACGTAGACGTGCAGGCCACGGTTGCCCGTCGTCTTGGGGTATCCGGTGATCCCGACCTCAGCCAGGAGCACCTGCAGCTCACGAGCGGCCTGCCGGATGTGCGTGAAGTCCACGCCCGGCGTCGGATCAAGGTCAATCCGAAGCTCGTCGGCGTGGTCGGCGTCGGCGGCCAGGTAAGGCCAGACGTGAAAGCCCAGGCAGCCCAGGTTTACCGCCCACAGCACATGATCAAGATCGGCCGCGACCAGGGCCTGGGACGTCGTGCCGTTCGGAGTGGCGACCGTGGTGGTCTGAAGCCAGTCGGGAATGTTCTTGGGCACCCGTTTCTGGAAGAAGGAGGGACCCCCCGCTCCCTCGGGGAAGCGCTGCAGCAGCACCGGCCGCCCGCCCATCGTCCGCATCAGCGGCCCGGCGACGCGCTCGTAGTGCTCGGCAAGGTCGCCCTTGGTATCGCCCCGCTCGGCGAACAGCACCTTGTTCGCATGAGAAATCAGGCCACTGACCATCGCGGCTCGCCCTCCAGTTCGATCGGCAGGTCAAGTCTCGCTTAGCTCATCCTGTTGCCGTCCGCCGGCCAGGCTGTCCGGCTTCGCGTGGGTCAGCAGTTCAGCCAGCCCCCGGCTGATCCCGCCGGTCAGAGCCTCGAGATCAGCCTCAGGAACGGCGCTGTAATCGGCGGTGATGCCGAACGCGAACGTGTCCAGATAGGAATAGACAGCGATGCCGATCCGCAGGCTATCGGCGATCGGCACGTAGGGAAATACCTCAGTCATCCTGCGACCGAGCAGGTACAACGGAGAGCCGGGCCCGGGAATGTTGGTGGTCACAGTCTGCACGAGCGGCTGCGGCAGCCGGAAAGCGGCGCGAGATCCGAGCGCGAGCAGCGCGGGCGCCGCGAATCCCAGGATTCCGGTCACGAACTCAGGGCCGGCCGCCTGCCTAGTCCGCTTCAGATCGTCCATCTGACGGTGCAGTATCTCAAGCCGCCGTACCGGGTCGGGCTCGGCGACGGGCAAGTTGACCAGCATCGCCGAGATCCTGTTGCTGACCGGAGTGTGGTCGTGGGGGGCGCGCAGTGAGACTGGGACGAGCGAGCGAACGACCAGCTGGTCGCTGAGCTCGCCACGCGCGCCGAGCAGGTCGCGGAAACCCGTGGTAATCACGGCGAGCACGACATCGTTCACCGTCACGTCCAGTGCCCGGCGGATCCGCTTGACCTTGCCGAGCCCGGCGCTGGTCCACTGCCAGCGACGGCGCGGGCTGATCGAGCCGTTGAGCGAGGACGCCGACGGCGCGGCGAGCCTGCGTGCGCTTCCCGTCAGCCCGCGACCGAAGCGGAGCGCGTCTGCCGTGCCTGGCAACCGCGTCCGGAGCAGACCGGGCAAATCGGCAAGCTGCCGCAGTGGCCAGATCAACGTGTCGAGCGCTCCGCCAACGACCACATCAGCGACAGATGGTCCCGGCTGGGGTTCCCATGCCACTGGCAAACGGGGTGAGAACCTGGGATTGTCATCAAACAAGGCGGACATCAGGCCGGAACCGCCGACGCCGTCCACCATGCAGTGGTGCACCTTCCACAGGACCGCCCAGCGACCGTCCTCCAGCCCGTCGAGGAACCAGGCTTCCCAGAGCGGCCTGCCCCGATCCAGCCGCTGCGCGAGAAACTGCGACGCCGTCTCCCTTAGCTGCGGAGGGCCGCCGGGCGGCGGAACGCCCGCGTGGCGCAGGTGGTAGCGGAGCTCGAAATTCTCGTCGTCGGTCCAGTATGGGCGGATTACCTGCAGCGGCATCGCGCGCACTACCTGCCGGGACCGAGGCAGCAGCGGGAGTTTCGCCGCGAACAAGTCAAAGACATCCGGATACGAAGGAGCCGGGCCTTCGAACACTGCCACCGAGCCGATATGCATGGGAACGTTGTCGTGCTCGACGAAGTAGAAGCCAGCGTCAAGCGTGTTCATCCGCTCCACGGCAGTTCCCCCCGCCCAGGCCGCTAGAAGACGTAACTCAGTCCATCACATCGACTCGAGAGCGCACCGGCGGTCTGATCGCCGTGCCCGTCCCGCGCGGCCCGACCGCGCATCAATGCGTCGGCCACCACCTTCCCTTCCTTTCCTGACGCGGCGTGCAAATAAACGTCAAGTCTTGGCTGGGCGTCCCTATTAGCAGCGTTCGCATTGTCAGTGTTCCGCGCGGCGCGATCGACAGCTAATTGCAGCCGGCGACGGCGGAATTGAAATGAGCGAAAAGAGATTCGAGCCAGGCCTGGCCGCGCTCCCAACAACTCCCGATGCCTAGCCGTCCCGGAGGTTACGGTTTCAGGTACTTAGCGTGTACGTTGCCTGAAATAAGCTTCTGACCTGCTCAACAGCGAACAGAAACGAATGCAATGCAACTAACGGTCTCGCCGGTGGGCTGCAGGTAGTCCGGGCTATTTTTTTGCTAGCCTGGCTCGATGAGCGACTCCGAAGTGACCGGCAAAGCGGCCGAAAATCTGCCTGCACACGGCATAACCTCACGCCATTACGTGCCGCCAACAGGCACGCGCGGCATTGATGTCGCTGACGCATTCGGGCGCCTGGCTGGCCACGGCGCGGACTGGAGACCGGCCGGGACTGCGCAGCCCACGTCTCCGGCGAGGACACCAGAAGCTCGCAGCACCACCGGGGAAGCTCGCCACTCCACCGGGGAAGCTCGCAGCACCACGGGGCTGGAGAAGGTGACGGCGGCGGTAGTGGCCGCGGCCCGGGTGCAGCCCGGCGACCGAGTGATCGATCTCGGCTGCGGCAGCGGCCAGGTCAGCTTGGAGCTTGCCGAGCGAGGGGCGCACGTGCTCGCGGTCGACGGACATCAGGCTCTGGTCAGCCAGCTAACCCAGATCGCTCAAGCCCGCTCGCTGCCGGGCCTCGAGGTACTGACCAGGCCACTCGACTCCCTGTCGCTGCCGGTCAGGAGCACGGACGTGATCGTCACGAGCTACGCCCTGCACCGGCTGCGCGATACCGACAAACAGCGCCTGGTCGCGGCGGCCTACCACTGGCTGCGGCCGGGGGGAACCCTCATCGTCGCCGACATGATGTTCGGGCGGGGCGCCACTAGCCAGGACCGCGCGATCATCAAGTCCAAGATCCGCTCATTGGCGCGGAAGGGCATTGGCGGCTGGTGGCGGATCGCTAAGAACAGCTACCGGTATCTGATCCAGGTCAAGGAGCACCCGGTATCGATCAGCGCCTGGACGGCGATGTTCGCCAGGGC
>DASWGE010000252.1:0-4349 GCA_036393895.1 Streptosporangiaceae bacterium
TCTGCTCGTACAGGGCCGCAGGGCAGCCGACGTGAGTGCAGATTTTGGAGTAGGCGACGATGTTATCGACCGTCCAGTTCTCCACCACCTTGCCGGGCACCGGGCTCGATCCCGTGGTGAAATCCAGCTGGTTGGGCGCGAACTTGATGATGATGCAGGTCGCCTTCGCCAGGGCGTTGAAGTTGTCCTGGTAGCCGTCAGGGACGACCGTGATCATTCCGCCTGGCGAGGCGAAGTCGGCTGGCCGGATCGGCGTGTTCCCGCCGTAATTCAGCAGCCGCAAGCCATTGCGCCAGACCGTATAATCCAGGCTCTTCCGCGGCAGCGGGCCAAGATCGCGGAGCAGGAGGATGGGCGCGAGCGCAACCGGCACCGTCGCCGCGATCAGGGTGCGGCGGAGCAACGGCCGCTTGACGAACTGGCTGGCCTCGGCGCCCTCTTCGAAGGTCTCCTTGAACGCGGCCCTGTCCTCGTCGCTTGATCGCAACGGCTTGCGGGGCTCGGTGAGCTCCACCCAGGGCATGACGCGCCGGACCCAGATCACGGCTCCGACGGCCAGGGCCAGGAAGGTCAACGACATGGTCAGGCCCAGCGCGAGGTTCGAGCGCTGAGTCCCGATGACCGAGTGCACAGGGAAGATCAGGTAGGCGGCGATGAACCCCAGGCCCGCTAGCGTGGCGATCAGGAAGCACGCGGCGGCGACCAGCTCGGCGCGCTTCGCTCCGACCGGGTCATCCGGATCGGCCGGCAACTCGCGTCGGCGTGGCTGCGGCGGCCCGCCCGGCGTTCCGGGCGGCGGCGTCTGGAACATGGACCTGGCCTCGGCGGGAGACGGCGTGCCGATCACGCGGCGCCGTGGCTCGGCTGGCTCGCCGGTGGCCGGGCCGTGACCATCGAGACCGTCGACGGGGTCGCCGGTCGGTTCCTGGTCGCCGCCGGAGCGCCCGGCGGTTGAGTCACTCATGAGCCTTCCCGTGCTTCGCAGTGATCCACAGTGCCGCGAGCACCATGAAGAGCAGCAGCCCGAGGAAGGCCACCAGCCCCTCGGTGACGGGCCCGACCCGGCCCAGGCTGAATCCGCCGGGGTTCGGCTCGGTACGAGTCCTAACGATATAGGCGATGATGTCGCGCTTCTGCTGCGGCGTGATCGTCGTGTTGTTGAAGGTCGGCATGGCCTCCGGGCCGGTCAGCATGGCCTCGAAGATCTGCCGCGGCGTCGATTTGGTCAGCGACGGCGCGTACTTGCCGTAGGTCAACGCGCCGCCCGCGCCGACGAAGTTATGGCACTGCGCGCAACTGGCGACGAACAACTGCTGGCCGAGTCCCGCGTTGGCTCCGGCCTGGCTGACCTCACCGGCAGACGGGATGGCCGGCCCGCCTCCGAGCGACCCGATGTAGGCGGCGAGCGCATGAATCTGCTGCGGGGTGAAAACCACCGGCTTGCGCGGCTGCTCGGCGCCCAACTGCTTGGCTGGCATCCGGCCGGTGCTGACCTGGAAGTCGACGGCCGCGGCTCCGACGCCGATCAGGGGCGGGCCGGTCGTGGGAACGCCTTGCGCGAAGTCCCCGTGACAGCTTGAGCACTCCTGGAGGAAGATCGCCCTGCCCTCGGCGATCAGGGGCTGGCCGGCGACGTGCTGTGACGCGGCCGAGGCGGTGCCGATACCGCTCACGGCGGCGTAGCTCACGCCCGCCAGCAGCAGCCCGAGCAGTACGACGACATAACCAGCGGCTGGGTGCCGGCGCCGGGCGGTGATCGCTCTCACTGCTACCCCTATTTCCCGGTCAGCGGCAGTAGGTAGATGGTGGTGAACAGCCCGATCCAGACGACATCGACGAAGTGCCAGTAGTACGACACGACGATCGCGCTGGTCTGCTGTTCGTGCGTATATCGCTTCGCCGCGTAGGTGCGCCCGAGCAGGAAGAGGAACGCGATCAGCCCGCCACTCACGTGCAGGCCGTGAAAGCCCGTTGTGAGGAAGAACACGGAGCCGTAATTGCTCGAGGAGATCGTGACGTGCTCGCGCAAGATCAGCGAAAGGTACTCGTATCCCTGGCCGAGCACGAAATACAGACCCATGATGAACGACAGCACGTACCACTCGCGCAGTCCCCAGCGCCGGAAGTCCCAGATTCGGCCCAGCCGGCGGATCTGGCCGCGCTCCACCGCGAATACGCCCATCTGGCAGGTCACGCTGGACAGGATCAGCACGATGGTGTTGGCGGTGGCGAGCGGGTAGTCCAGGGTTGCCTGCGGCCATGGCTGGTGCAGCCCGGTGTCGATCGACTTGATAGTGAAATACATCGCGAACAGTGCCGCGAAGAACATCAGTTCGGAAGACAACCACACGATGGTCCCGACGCTGACCAGGTTCGGCCGGGTCGCGGGGGTACGCGGCACCACCGCCGCGTCTGATGCTGACGTCACGCGCCCATTATTACGACACCCGGTAGGGGAACGCGCCACGACCCCCTAGGTCGGTAGCATCCAGTTATGAAAGTTGTCGTGTATAGCCATGATGCGGACACCCGGGCCCGCGTCCGGCTGGCCATCGGCCGGCGCCCCGCGCCGGATGTGCCAGCGGCCGAGATTATCGACGTGGCCACCCATGCCGCGCTGATCCGGCTGCTCGACGCAGGCGGCGCTGACGTCATGGTTCTCGACGGCGAGGCACAGCCATCGGGCGGAATGGGCATCTGCAGGCAAGCCAAGGACGAGATTTATAACTGCCCGCCGGTGCTACTCATCATCGGCAGGGCCGATGACGGCTGGTTGGCGACCTGGTCCCGCGCCGACGCCGTGGTCAGCCATCCGATCGATCCAGCCGCCCTGGCCGAGGCGCTGGCGGGCCTGATGCGCCAGCGCGCGGCTGGTGCCCCAGCCGCCACTGCCTGACCAGCACGTCGCCAGCAAGCACAGCCAGCTAGCCGAAACCCGAGGAACCAGCCATGAACGCAGCGCACTCCTGGCCGACGCTGCTCGGCCAGCTCATCAAGGGTGAGTCGCTGACTGCCGAAGCGGCAAGCTGGGCGATGAGCGAGATCATGGATGGCGCCGCGACGTCCGCCCAGATCGCGGGTTTCGGTATCGCCCTGCGGATGAAAGGCGAGACCCCGGCCGAGGTAGACGGGCTCGCGTCGGCGATGCTGCGCCTCGCCGCGCCGCTCACCATTCCAGGCCGTCTCACGGACCTGGTTGGTACCGGCGGGGACCGGGCCCGCACCGTGAATATCTCGACGATGGGCGCGATCGTCGCCGCCGCGGCAGGCGCGCGGGTGGTCAAGCACGGCAACCGCGCGGCGTCGTCGGCCTGCGGCGCGGCCGACGTGCTCGAAGCGCTTGGCGTTGTGATCGACCTGCCGCCCGCGGCCACGGAAAAGCTCGCCCAGGAGACCGGCGTGGTCTTCCTGTTCGCCCCCCTCTACCACCCGGCCCTGCGGCACACGGCCGCACCCCGGCGTGAACTGGGCGTGCCGACGGTCTTCAACTTCCTCGGCCCGGTCGCGAACCCGGCGCGGCCCCAGGCTCAGGCCGTCGGTGTAGCCGACCCGCGAATGGGTTCCGTGCTGGCCGGCGTGCTGGCCGGACGGGGTTGCTCGGCCCTGGTCTTCCATGGCGACGACGGGCTCGACGAGCTGACGACGACCGCGCCGTCGACCGTCTGGGTGGTTCGGGCAAGCGAGGTAACGCAGACCAAATTCGACCCGCTGGCGATCGGCATACCGCGGAGCGAGCCGGCTGACCTGCGGGGCGGCGAGCCTGACCACAACGCAGCGGTCGTCCGCTCGGTGCTGGCGGGCGAGCGCGGGCCGGTGCGCGAGACGGTCCTGCTGAACGCGGGCGCGGCGCTGGTCGCCGACGCCGGCACGGCTGAGCCGGCGCGGCTGTCCGAGGCGCTGTCGGATGGCTATGCCAGGGCAGCGGCAGCGGTGGACTCCGGAGCGGCCGCGGCGTTGCTCGACCGCTGGATTCAGGCCAGCAAGCGGCTGGCGGGCTCACCGCCCGCGTAGCGGCCGCCTCGCGGCCAGGCTGCTCGGGGAGCCCAGGCTACTCGGGAATCTCTGAGTAGCCGATCGAGAACACGGCATCGAGGTCATGCCGTGAGTATGTGCGGAACGCGATGTGCGTCTCGGTGTGGGTGACGCCGGGAACCTTGTTCACCCTTCCGGGGATGACGTCGCCAAGTTCGTCGTGGCCGCGCACCCGAACCATCGCCACCAAGTCGAACTCCCCGGTCACCGAGTAGACCTCGCTAACCTGCGCGATCTGGGCGATCGCTTCGGCCGTCTCGGGAATGCGGGCGACATCGGCCTTGATCAGAACAATCGCGGTGACCATAGCCGCCTCC
>DASWGE010000253.1:0-4688 GCA_036393895.1 Streptosporangiaceae bacterium
TGTTCGGCGCCGGGTTGTACGACGAGATCACGGCCGAACTCGACCGGCGCAGGGCGGCTGCCGTCAAGGCGCGACAGATGGCCGAGTCGACGATCGGCGCCGCGGTATCGGCAGCGGCCGAGGCCGCCGGGCTCGACTCGGATGCCCGCGGCGAGCTGATTGGGTTGCCCGCCGGCGAACGCGGGATCCGGTTCAAGCAGCTGAATGATGACCTGACCGCGCAGCTCGCCCGCGCCCGTGACGCGGCCGACCTGGCCAGTCGCCACGCGCAGGCCGCGCAGACGGCCCAGCAGGAATCGGCCAGGCAGGCTGGGCTGATGACGCGGCTGACCGAGGCGCTCGCCTCGCTCCGCGCGCACGAGGCCACCGGGCCCGAGCACGACATGCGGGCGGCGCGGATAGAGGCCGCGCGGCGGGCCGAGCCCGTGCGGCCGCTGCTGACGCTTCTGGCCGAGGCCGAGGCCGCCGTCGGCCAGATGCGGAAGTGGATCCGTGGGCTCATCGGCGGCGAGGCCGCGGCGCCGGAGTTTGCCTGCGTGCTCGCCGGGTCCGCCGATGCCATGCTGGTGCGGAAGACCGGCGAGGAGGCATCTGCCCAGGCTGAATCCGCGCAGCTCGAGGCGGCTGCGCTTGCGCACCTGGTGGCGGCCGAATCTACGGTGCCTGGGCGCGAGGCGGCCGCGACCGAGCGGGCCGATGCCGCGGCGAGCGCGGCCGCGCTGATCAGGTCGCTCACCGCCGCCCGGCAGGATGCACCAGGCCGGATCATGGCGGCGGAGACGATCCTTACCGAAGCGAGAGCCGCAGCCGCGGGTCGCGAAGCACATCTGCAGCGGCAGGCCGCGCTAGGGACGCTCACCGCGGCAGCTAGCCGGCTGGCCGAGCTCAAGCCGCTGCTGGCGGCCAAGGCCGCGGCGATGCGAGCGGCGGTCGACGCGCATCAGCATCTGGTCGATCTGCACCAGCGCGCGATGGATACGCGAATGGCCGGCATGGCGGCCGAACTCGCGGCAGGGCTCACCGGCGGCGCTCCCTGCCCGGTCTGCGGATCAGCCGAGCATCCCGCCCCGGCCAAGGCCAGCAAGGAGAGGGCTGTCATCACCGGCGAAAACGTCGTGTCGGCCCGCAAGCATCGCGATGCCGCCGAGGCGGCCAGGCTGCGGGCCGAGCAGGAGCACGCCGAGTTTGACCGGGAGGTCGCAGAACACGCAGCGGTTGCGGCCGGGCACACGCTCGCCGGTCTTACCGCCGAGGCGGCCGGGGTGGCCGAGCGACTGTCTGCCGCGAAGCGGGCCGCGGACGAGGTGCCCAGACTGGTGGCGGAGCTCGCTGGCCTGCGCGAGGAACAAGAGCGGCTCGGCGACAAGCTTCGCGCGGCATCGGCCGCCGAGGCGGCTGCACGCCGGGAGTCCGAGCAAGCAAGCGCCGAACTGGCGGAGCTGAAGGAGACGCTCGCCGAGGCCGCGGCGGGGTACCGGTCGGTCGCGGCGAGGCAGGCGGCGCTCCGCCAGGCCGCCGCGGATATCGGACGTCTCGCGGCCGCTCTCGATCGCCAGGCCGCGGCACTGGAAGACGAGGTCGCGGCCCGGGGTAGGGCCGAGACCGAAGCGCTGGCGAGCGGCTTCGGCTCGCTGGACGTGGCCAGATCGGCGGTGCTCACGCCGGAGCAGCAGTCGGCGCTGAGCGATCAGGTGGCGTCGTGGCAGACCGCACTGACCACGCTCCAGGCCGGGGCGGAGGCGGCGGACCTGGCCGGGCTCGATCCGGCGCGGGCCGATGACACCCGCGCGTCCGCGCAGCGCGCGGCTGCGGTCCTCGCGTTGGCACGCGATGCGGAGCAGCACGCGCGGACCTCTCGTGACGCGCTCGCGAACCGGACTAACCGGCTGGGCAGCAGGCTGGCCGAGGTGCGGCACGCCGAGGCCGCGGCCGAGGCGCTCGCAGCGAGGACCGCGCCAGTCATCTACCTGGCCGGCCTGGCCAAGGGCATGGAAGGTCATCGCCGGGTGGCGCTGACCACGTACGTGCTCAGGCACTGGTTCGAGCAGGTCGTCGCCGCGGCGAACCTGCGGCTGGCGGTCATGTCGTCCGGCCGGTACGCGCTGCGGCGGAGCGACGAGGGCGAGTCACGGCGCCAGCGCGCCGGCCTGACCCTGTCGGTGATTGACCGGCACACCGGCGAGGAACGCAGCCCGAAGTCGCTGTCGGGCGGCGAGACCTTTTACACCTCGCTGGCTCTGGCGCTGGGGCTGGCCGACGTAGTCAAGGCCGAGGCCGGGGGAGTGGACACCGAGACGCTCTTTATCGACGAAGGCTTCGGCTCGCTTGACGCCGAGACGCTCGACCAGGTGCTTGGCGTGATCGACGAGCTCAGAGAGCAGGGCAGGGCCGTAGGCATCGTCAGCCACGTCGCTGAGCTGAAGGACAGGTTCGCCGAGCGCCTCGAAGTGCGTCGTCTGCCGGACGGCTCGTCGACGCTGAAGGTCGTCGCGTGAACAGCGCGCGAACCAGCGGCATGACGAGGTGGAGCTGGAGGCCGCCGAGGCGCTCGGTATGTCCCGGCGACGATCTACCGGAAGATCCGCGAGTACGGGCATCCTCGCCCCGGCGGGTGTTGACCAGGCTCAGGTTCGGGCAGATGCGGAGCGAGCGATAGTGATGAACCAGTAGCCACCCGCGAGATTCAGCGCCGCGAGAACCATTGATAGCTGGCTTGTCCATGGTGGAAGTCCTAAAGGGCCGGCTGGGAGACGGCGCGTCGGTCAGGGTGAGCTACATCGCCTGCCTCGCCTCGGACGCGGCCGCCCTGATCACCACCAACGTGATCACGCTCCGCTGAGCGCCCGTCACGTAGCGAGCCGCTGACGGCCGGGGCCGCAGGGATCGCCGGTAGGGTGCTTGCGTGCTCTCCATTGTGCTGCCCAAGGGCTCGCTGGAACGCTCCACGCTCGAGCTCTTCGATGCGGCTGACCTGACTGTCCGGCGTGCCTCTGAGCGGGACTATCACGCCGCCATCGACGATCCGAGGATCGACCGGGTCAGGTTTCTGCGGCCGCAGGAAATACCGACATACGTTGCCGAGGGGCTGTTCGACTTCGGCATCACCGGCCGGGACTGGATCGCCGAGACCGGCGCGGACGTGGCCTCGCTCGGCGAGCTCGCGTATTCGAAGGCCACCAGCGATCCGGTTCGCGTCGTGCTCGCCGTTCCGGCGAACTCCGGCTGGGAGTCCATCGCCGACCTGCCGGAGGGAATCAGGATCTCCACCGAGCTGCCGTCCCTCACCAGGCGATTCCTGGATGAGAACGGGATCAAGGCCGTTGTCACGCCGTCCTTTGGCGCGACTGAGGCGAAGGTACCCGACATTGTCGATGCCATCGTCGACCTGACCGAGACGGGTTCTTCCCTGCGCAGGAACGGGCTGAAGATCCTGCACACGCTGCTGACCAGCTACACCGAGCTGATCGCGAACCATGTCGCGTTCGCCGATCCCGACAAGCGCGCCGCGATGGAGGACATCGCGCTGCTGCTGCGGGGCGCGATCAGGGCGCGTGGGAACGTGCTGGTCAAGCTCAATGTCGCCGCCGCGCAACTCGCCGACGTGACCGACATCCTGCCCGCGATGTCGTCGCCGACGATCACCTCGCTGGCCCGCGGCGACATGCACGCTGTGGAAGCCGTCGTGCCCAAGCGCGGCGTGAATACGCTGATTCCCGCCCTTCGGGCCGCCGGGGCGCGAGACATACTCGAGATCCCGATCTCGAAGATCATCGAGTAAGGCAACCGCCGAGGCCCCGCAGCGGCGCGGGTCAGTGCCGGCGGGCGGGCGCTCCTGGCCGTCGAGAGCCGCCCGCCAGATGGTGCCCGGGGGGCGATGTTAGGATCGTCACGATCCGTGTATGCGAGAGTGCACTGCGTTACCTGGAGTCTTGCGGCGTCCGGAAAGGTTTCCCGGGAGGCTCACTGGGCTGGCTTGGCGTCTTCGGGCGGCGGGGGTGAATGCTCGTGATCATCAGGGCGGCGCTTGTCGTCGCTACTGCTTGGGGAACTGCGTTGACGCTCGCAGCGTGTAGCGGGTCGTCGAGACAGGCCAGCTATCTGGCGGTTAAGGGCTCCAACGTTAACTTCATCCAGTGGGAGCCGTCCTCGGGCAGCAGCGTCCATGGCACGGTCACTGTGGCATCCGTGGCGGGGACCGTCCCGCGGGAGAGACTGTCCAGGAACACGCATCGGTTCACCGGGACCATTCACGGCAGCTCGGTGAGCTTGACGGTCAGCGGCTTCCGCGCCAACGCGAAGATCCATGGCACGCTGAACGCGGGCGCGCTCACCATCCAGGTGCCGCAGGCCAAAGGCGGCATCCAGCCGGGCACGCTGACGCGGTCGGATACCAGCAGCTACAACGCGGCGGTCGCAGAGCTCAACCGCAGGATCCAGCACGCCAACTCGCTTGCGGACCGGGCACGGGGGCAGGCCCGCAGACGGCATGGGCAGGCCTCGCCTGAAGTGTCCTTGCGGGTTGACGTAGCCACGCTCCAGCAGGATGCCAGCAGCGCGTCCGGCAACTTCGGCGGTAATCTGTCGAGCTTCGCGAGCGACATCCAGCGGGCAGGTTCCGACCTCGCGGCCGAGAAGCTCGCGGCCGCGGGCAGCAATAAGTATTGCAGCACCACAGCCACGGTCGCTGG
>DASWGE010000254.1:0-4817 GCA_036393895.1 Streptosporangiaceae bacterium
GCCAGACAAGTGCAGCTGATCGAGCCGGATGAGCGCGGCCATGGATGGCTCAGATTCCGGCACAACCTGACCAGAGAGGCGATCATCTCCGGCTTGATCCCGGCAGATCTGGCGCGGTGCTCGGCTGCGGCCGCGGCTGCCGTCGAGGCGGCACATCCGGGGCTGCCGGGAGCCTGGTGTGAGTGGACGGCCCGGCTGTACGGGGCGGCCAAGCTACATGCCCGGGCGGCGCTACTGCTCCTTGAGGCGGGCGGCCGCGCCCTCTTCCGGGGCGCGCTCGGCAACGCGACGCAGACGCTCAGCGCGGCCCGATCGGAACTGAGGCGCGCGAAGTCCCCTGACCCGACGCTGGCGGCGGACATCGATGAGGCCCTGGTCAAAGCGCTCGCGCTGACCGGAGACTTCCAGCGGCTGGCCCCCATTGTCGAGGAGGCAGTTGGCAGGCTCGAGGCCGCTAGAACCGAGCCGAGACGCCGGGCACGGCTCCTGCTCATGGCCGCGCACACCGAGTCGGAACGCGATCCGGCCGTCGCCGCCGCTCATCTGGCGGCCGCGCGAGCCATCGCGGATCGCCTCGGCAACCCCGTCACGTCCACCTGGGTGGACGCGGTGGCGGCACGCTGCGCCATCGACACCGGCGACCTGAATGGCGCCGAGGAGCTGGCTCGGCGGTCGCTGGCCAGCGCCGAGGCGGCCGGGCTGGCAGGCTGGGCCGCCGACGTCGCGTTCGAGTCGCTTGAGGTGATCGGGCGCCGCGAGCGGACGCGTGACATCCCAGCCGCGCGAATCGCGTTCGAGCGAGGAGCCAAGATCGCCGAACGCGAGGAGTTCGCGGTCAGGCGGATCAGGGCACTGCACGAGCTCGGCACGATCGACATGCTCCAGGGCGGCGATACGGGCCGGCTGTCCGAGGCGAGCGAGATGGCCCGCCACGCGGGCGCCATCGCACAGTCGATCACCATCGACCTTCAGCTCGCGAACATCTGGTGCCTCGGACCTGACCTGGCCCGTGCCTGGTCCGCCGCACGCCGGTGCGAGCAGGGCGCGAGCCTGATCAGAGCGCCGAGGATCGAGGCTATGGCGCTTGCCGCGCAGTCGCTGATCTACGGCGTCAGGGCGGACCGCGAGGGAGCCAGGATGGCCGCTACGCGGGCTGAGAACGCGTTGCCTGGCGATCCCGAGGTGCTGGCGGCCACGCGGGGCCATGGCAGGGTCGCCGCCTCGCTGTTTGCCGATGACATTCAGCAGGCTCTGCGCGACAGCTCGGCCGGGATCTGGCACGCGGAACAGGCGCCGCCGCAGTCACCGGGCCTGGCCTGGGCGTTCCATGCGCTCTTGCAGGCAGTCGCCGGCGTAGAGGGGCGCCGCGCGCTGGAGCGAGCGCGCGCGGCAGGAGCCGCCGTCGGCTGGAGTCAGGCCTGGCTCGCGTACGCAGCGGCCGTTCTTGACGGACGGGCTGGTAATGCCAGCCACGCGGCGGCGCTGGCCGATGAGGGCGACGAGCGCTTCCGGCCGTACGCACCGTGGTGGAACCACCTGGTCAGGCGGCTGGTTGTCGAAGACGCGATCAAGGACGGCTGGGGCAACCCGGCGACGTGGATGCGGGAGGCGACCAGGGAATTCGATGCGACCGGCCACCGCCGTCTCGCCACGGCATGCCGGGGCGTCCTCCGGCGCTCAGGCGAGCGGGTGCCGCGATCCGGGCGCGGGAAGGCGCAGGTCCCCGTCCAATTGCGGCGGCTGGGCGTGACGAGCAGGGAGATGGATGTGTTCGTGCTGGCGGTGCAGGGGCTGTCCAACACGGACATCGCGGCACGGCTCTTTATCTCGGCCAAGACCGTGGAGACTCACATCGCGAGCCTGGTCGCGAAGACCGGCCGGGACGGCCGGCGCGACCTAGTCGCCAACGCCGGCCGACTGGCGTGGTCCTTAGTTGTCGGGCCGCACACTCGATATCATCGCGCTGCCGTTCCGTGCCGCGCGGCGGCCGCTACTGCGGTGCGCGCAGCAGGAAGTGGCGGTAGCCCCAGTCCTCTTCGGCGCTATAGTCCTCGTCGATCACGTCGAGGCCAGCAGCCTCGAACCAGCCCATGACCCGGTCGCGGCCCGGGTAGTAATGATATCCAGCCACGTCGCCCTCGATGATCTCGCCGCGCACCGCCGGGAGTCCGCGCGCGGTCAGTGCCTCGAACGCGTGGCCGATGCGCTGATCGCTCGCCTCCTCGACCGTGAGGTACAGCACGCCGCCAGGCCGCACCGCCCGGCGCAGGTTCGCGAGCACCGTCGGCCAGTCATCTGGCGGCACGTTCTCCATCGCATCGATCGTGACGGTGGCGTCGAACTCCGCCGCGTAGGACAGGTCTTGCAGAGACTTGAGTTCAAGGATGCTGGCGAGGTTCCGCGCACGTGCCTGGGCCAGCATCCCGGCCGACTGGTCGACGCCGATGACCCGCATGCCTGCTCCGGCGATCAGCGGGAAGTACCTGCCCGTTCCGCACGGCGCGTCCAGCACTGTGCTGCCAGCCGGAATCATGCCGAGCAGGCGCGCTGCCCACATCTCCTGGGTGCCAGCGGGATAGAGGTTCATGTCGTACGTCGGCGCCTCGGCGTCGTAGTCGGCCACGACCGCGGCCCGCCGTTCCGCCAGCCACGCTTGCCGGTCCATGCGATGCTCCTCAACGTCCTCCGGCTGACGCCACGTGCCGCGGCAGGCCCAGGGGGTTAATTCGACGAAATTCGAATGATCTCAGCCAGCAGGTAAACGGGCAAAGCTCCTACCGCGTCCAACAAACCATGAGCGTGATAACAGCCGCCCTCGCCGGTGTCGGCGTCGCCGCTTCAATTCTGTGCCCGGTGGCCGTCGCCCTCAGCCGCGCCGCATGGATCCGCGGAGTACGACTCGGGTACTCCAATGCCCGCCGGACCTACGAACGGGACGTATCGGAAACCGCGGCCGCCATCCTCGCCAGAGGCCTGGCCACTAGACCCGGCCTGCAGCTGCGGACCTTTCCCGGCAACCGGGGCTGAATTCCCGCAACCCGCTCGCGGGTTCTACTCTCGCCAGTGGTACTGGCGCTACCGGTGCCAGTTTCGGTCCTGGCGATGCCAGTCTCCATCCTGCCAGTGGCGGCGTACGTGCCGACGGAATCGTAGCGCCGCGAAGATCCCCGCCAGGCAGGCGACCAGCCACAGCACCAGCATCACCTTGAAGACTGTGAGGAACGCCCAGCCGGCGCCGGGGATCACGAGCGCCGCGACCAGCACGATCATCGCCAGCGGCAGGATCCGCGGTCCACGCCAGGCGAGGGCGCCAGGGCGGCCGGCCCACCGCGCCGACGGCATGGAGGGCAGCGGAACAGGGGCCGGGTCAGGCAGATCGGCCATGATGGGGCGCAAATCGCCGAAAGTCTTCGCGCTGAGCGCCGCGGTGATCCGCTCGTCCAGCTCCTCGGATGTCAGCCTGCCCTCGGCGAAATGCTCGCGGAGCCGGGAGGTCACCCGTTCCCGGTCAGCGTCTGAGATGCGGATACGGTCGTCCATCATGCGTCGCCTGCCTTCTCATGCGTCCTGGTCGTCGGAAGCCTCGTCGTCCTCGTCGCCCGCGAGGATCTTGTACAGGTCACGCCGGGTGCGCGCCAGCAGTCGCTCGGCCGCCCGCACCTGGTCAGGAGTGCCCGTGTGCGCGATCTGCACCATCCCGCCACCAAGCCGGGCTGCCTCGGCGAACAGGCCAGGCACTTCCCATGCCTCCTGCTGGGCAGCCGACTCCCAGGCGCCGCGAGCCATCTCAGGGTTCTGCTCGACGTACTCCCGCCCGGCGTTCGTCAGGCTGAAGGTGCGCCTGCCCGCCGACTGCGCGCCCTCGATCAGGCCTTCGTCGGCCAGCTGGGATAGCGCGGGATAGACCGCACCGGGACTCGGCCGCCATGCACCGCCGCTGCGCTCCTCGATCTCGGACATGATCTGGTAGCCGTTCAGCGGGCCTTCCCGAAGCAGCGCCAGGATGGCTGCCCGCACGTCGCCGCGGCCAGCCTTCTGACCACGCGGCTGTCCCGAAGGACCTGGCGGCCCCGCCCACCAGCCAGCCCATGGCCCGCCGACCCCGCCGCCCCACTGCCCGGGACCTTTCCGGCCCCCCGGGTGACGTTCCCATGGAGCGCTGTGCCGGCGCCCGGACGCCTGGGCGAAAACGCCGCGCCTGGCCTGGCCGAACAGCCCGCCGGCGCAGCCGAAGATCTCCTGCAGGGCAGCGCGGATGTCACCTAGGTCACCTGCGCCGCAAGCCGCCGTCATCATCTGCGTCCCGCCTGCCTCTCCCGCTTCTCGCGATACGATCACGATATATCGACAGCGTAGGTCAGGCTCCCGGTAAAAACAAGTCATAACTCGAATTGCGCTTCCCCGGCGGGCTGCCGCGCGATCGCGCTACTGGCACGATGCTGATGGTGCCGTCGGCCGATCCCGTCGGCGAGGGCGCCGCCTGCTAAGAGCCGGCGCTGGTGTCGGTTAATCACGACGGTTACGGGTGACGTCAGGAGCGGATATGGGCGCGGTCTATGAGCGTTCGGTCGATGTCAGGTGGCGCGATACTGATGCCCTGGGTCACGTCAACCACGTGGTGTTCCTGACGTACCTGGAGGAGGGTCGCGATGCCTTCTATTCGCAGATCATCGGCAGCGATCCGGTCTACGTAGTTGTGCGGCTGGAGATCGACCTGCGCGCGGAAGTCCGCCATCAGGACCGGCGGGTGAGGGTCAGGATTGAGGCGGAGCGCGTTGGGACGACCAGCCTGGTCACCAGGGAGACGATCCTGTCGG
>DASWGE010000255.1:0-4489 GCA_036393895.1 Streptosporangiaceae bacterium
TGCGAGGTGTCGCTGGCGGTCACGAACGTGCCGTCGGCCAGCACCACGTCGGCGGACAGCAGATTGTCGACGGTGAGGCCGAAACGCCGGGACAGGTAGCCAATGCCGCCGCCGAGCGTCAGGCCGGCCACACCGGTGGACGCGATGAAGCCCGACGGGGTGGCCATCCCGAACGCCACCGTCGCGTGGTCGACGTCTCCCCAGGTGCACCCGCCGTCAACGCGCACGGTGTGATTGCCCGGGCTGACCGTGGTGCTGCGCAGCAGCGAAAGATCAATGACCAGGGCGTCGTCCCAGACCCCCAGGCCGCCCGCGTTGTGACCGCCGCCCCGGACGGCGAGCTCCACACCGTGCTCGCGGCCGAAACGCACGCACGCGATCACATCGGCCACATCCCGGCAGCGCGCGACCGCCGCCGGCCGCTTGTCGATCATCGCGTTGTAGACGGCGCGCGCCTCGTCATAGCCCGGATCTCCCGGCGTGATCAGGCTGCCGCGCAAGACGGCAGCCAGATTCTCATACGGCGTGGTGGCAATGCCAGCTGATGTAGCGGTCATGAGGTTCCCCCTGGAGTGTGTCGCTCGACGTTCATGGCACACCGACGTTAGGGCCTGCAGCGTTCGCGCAGCGTTCGTGCGTGCGCGGCCGGTTCAGGCAATCGGGAGAACGTCGGCCGTCGAGAGACGAACGCCTCGCTCGGCGAGGTCACACTCGCAGCGCCGGAGCAGGGCGACACTGCCGTGGGCCGACGCCAGCCGCGCGGCGGAGCGTAGCCGCGAGATGGCGGCCGCCTCTTGCTCGTCGTAGGCAGCGCGCATCCGCATCACCTCGGGCAGCCACCACAGGTCGTCCCGGGCCTGCCCGCCGACGAGGGCGGCGTCGAGGGTGGCTCGGGCATCGTCGATGCGGTTGTCTCGTGCCGACAGGTCGGCCAGCAGCGACAGCCAGTACGGCATGCGGGCGAACGAGCCCGCCGACTTGAGGTTGTCGATGCCCCGCCGGGCGAGGTCGATTCCCGACGCGTCCGCTCGGGACCAGCCGTCGAGAATCAGCCGCCACTCGCGGTAGTAGGCGAAGCCGTACCGCTCGCACAGCTCGCGCAGTTCATCGACAGTGTCGCTCAGCTCGGACATGTCATGGCGCATCTGGTGGGTGATAGCGCCGTAGGCCAGGGCCACGGCCAGGCTGTACGGGTGGTCGATCGCCCGGGCCAGCCTGATGGCGTCGTGGCAGCTGGACAGGGCCTCGTCGTCGTGGCCCAGCAGCCAGTGGGCATGTGCTGCCCAGGCCGTGCTGTGCACGTCGGGCCGACTGCCGACACTCAGCGAGGGGGCACCGCTGGCCAGCTTGGCGGCGAGCTCGAGGTGACGCACTGCCTCCGCGGGCTTTCCGAGAGTGACGGCCGACCCGCCGAAGGCGAAATGAGCCGGGCCGCTCAGCTCGGAGTCTGGGTCGACCAGGGTCAGCGCGCGAGTGGCCGTCTGGTACCCATCGGTAGTGCGCCCCTGGACGAACCGCGATGTCCAGAGCGCGACCAGCCCGGTGAGCGTGGAGTCTTTGCGGCCCAGTGATTCCGCGAGGGCGATCGAGCGCTCGAGCGCCTGCTGCAGCTCTGGGGACGAGTAACCGTATCTGGCGTTGAGCGGTGCCGCCATGGCTTCGAGGACGGCCAGCTCCTGCCGGTCCCTGTCTCTCCCCTCAGGCAGGTGGCGCACGATAGACAGCGCTTCCTTGTGCAGCCGGATCGCCTCGGCATGGGCAAACATGCCCGCTGCGACCTCGGCTGCGCGCCGGTAGTAGGCCGCCGCTCGCTCGGGTCGCCCGCCGCGGGCATACTGCTCCGCGAGCAGAGCCGAGACCATGTCCGTGTCGTCGGCATGGAGCAGCTCGAGACCTTGGGCGATGCGGCGGTGCAGCAGCCAGCGATTCGGCGGGCTGAGCTGCTTGTATGCCGTTTCGCGAAGAAGGTCGTGGGAGAAGGCGTAGCCTTCCCGGAACTCGCGCATGATCCTGCGCCGCCACAGCTCGTCTACTGCCCCGACCACGATGCCGGCTTCGAGGTCGCTCGCCTCCGTGAGCAGATCGAGGGTGAAGGTCGTCCCCACTGCCGCCGCGAGGCCGGCCACCTCCCGGGCCGCTGGGGTGGCCTGCCCGAGACGATTGCGCAGCACCGTCGTGAGATCACCGGCCGGCAGCGGGCCGCCAAGATCGACGCTGCTGCGTACGGCCTCGATGACGAACAACGGGAAACCTCCCGTCGTCGCCTGGAGCAGGTTCGCGTCGGCCTCGGGGAGGGGCCTCCCGGAGATCGCCTCGGCGAGGCTGGCCGTGTCGGTGACCTCCAGCGGGCTGAGGGAAAGCTCGGTGAGCAGGCCGGTAGCCCGCATCCGGACGGTCCAGTCCGCGAGTTCGGGGTCTTCGTCGAGGTTGTCGTTGCGCAGGGTCCCGGCCACCAGGACCGGAGCGCCGGGGGCCAGTCCCAGGCAGAACGTGAGGAATGCCAGCGTCTCCTGGTCGCACCATTGCATATTGTCCAAGACCAGCAGCATCGGACGGCCGACCCCGATCAGTGCGCGCGCCAGGCCCTCGAAGAAACGGTGGCGTTGCCAGGCGTCGACCACGGCCCTCGAGCCGCCCCCCGTCTTCTCGCGGCTCTTACCCGACGGCACCAGCCGGTCAACTTCGGCGCGCCAGGCCGGGTCGAGCGTCGCCGCCGCCGACTGGACGGCCGGGTTCCGCAGCCAGTCCGCTACCGGCGCCAGCGCCACCCGCCCCCATGTCCCGAAGCACTGGGTACTAGCCACCACCGCGCCTTGCAGCCGCGCCATCTCGGCGACCTCGGCCACCAGACGCGTTTTCCCGACGCCGGCGCCGCCCTCGACGAGCACCAGGCTCGGGCAGCCCGCTGCGGCGGTCCGCCACAGGTCTTGGAGCAGGGCGAGCTCCGCGGAACGGCCGACGAGCCCGGCTGCGGCAATCCCCGAGCGACCGGCGGCAGGCCCGATCGTCGGCAGCCTGGCCCCGGCCGTGTCTACGCGAGCCATCAAGCGCTCGAGTGTCTGTCGCGTTGCCGGGTCCGGAGTGACGCCAAGTTCACGCTCCAGGACCGATGCGCAGTGGTGGTAGGTGCTCACGGCACCGGCGCGATCGCCCATGTCGGCCTGCAGCTGCATCAGGGTGCGGTAGCCGATCTCTTCCAGCGGCTGCAACTGGACCCGGCGGCGGGCGACATCCACCGCTCCGGCCAGGTCACCCGTACGCGTGCGCGCCGCACAAACCAGGTCGCACAAGCCCACACACTGGCGCTCGAGTTCGGCCCTCGCGTCGAGCAGCCAGTCGTCGTACCCGCCGGGCAGCAGATCGCCCTGGTACTGGGCGATGGCCCGGGCAGCGTGGACGAGAACCCCCTCGTCATCATCGGCCGCCGCCGCCGCCCGGGCAGCCTCGCGCTCGACGTCGAAGATGCGCATGTCGACGCGGCAGGTCTCGGTGTCACGCCAGGACAGCTCCCTGGACGTCACGACGAGTGAAGGCTCGGAGCCCAGAACATGACGCAGGTGATGTAGCTCGCGGCGCAGATTGGTCAGCGCCTGCGCGTCCGTCGAGTCCGGCCAGAACAGCCCGGCGATGCGCTGCCGAGCCTGGGGCGACCCGGCATGGATGACCAGGAAGGCGACGAGGGCAACCGCGCGCGACGAACGTGTCCGGACCCCGCCGGTCACGTCGTCGGTAATTGCCTGCTCCCCCAAGAGAGACACGTGCAGCATTTCGACGCGGCCTCCTGATAGCCCAGGTTAGACCCAGTTGCCGCCTTGAGGAGGGCGTCAGGGTTTGATGCCCGCGCCCCCGTACATGTGGACGTGGGCGTCGGGGACCGCTCTGGCCAGGTCGTCGGGACGCCAGTGATTCACCAGGGTCACTCCGGGCTCGATCATGTCGAGGCCGTCGAAGAACCGCTCGACCTCCAGCCTGGTGCGTGATCTCGTGGTGATGCCGCGGGCGTTGTACGCCGCTACACCCGCGTTCACTTCCTCGGGCGCGCTCTCGGCGGTGACGGTCGACAGGGCCAGGATGCTGCCCGGCGGCAAGGGTTGCATGAACCGGTCGATGATGTCGCGTGCGGCCTCGTCGTCGGTGATGAACTGCAGGATCGCGATGAGGGTCAGCGCATCGGCTGGCTCAGATCGAGGGTTTCCCTCGTCTGTCTCGCATGGAGGATTCCCTCGACGTTACGCAGGTCGGCATCGATATAGCCGGTCTTGCCCCGGGGGCTGCTCCTCAGTAGCGCGCGTGCGTGCGCGAGCACGATGGGGTCATTAGCATATGGTTTCACCTGGGAGTACATACCAGGGAGACACAGTGAGAGTTCTAGGGCTGGCCAGGCAGAGCAGCAGCGACCGCGGCGCGGCCACTATCGCCACGCAGGTCGAGGGCATCACCGAGGCGTGCGCGGACCAGGGCTACGACCTGGTGCACATCGTGGAAGACC
>DASWGE010000256.1:0-3364 GCA_036393895.1 Streptosporangiaceae bacterium
GCTCAGGCGTGCCGTGTCGGCCGGGCCCATGGGCGTCATCAGGGAGCTGAAGGACGCCAAGCTGCTCGGCCGCGGCGGGGCGGCGTTCCCCACGGCAGTGAAGTGGGAAGCGGTGACCACCAACCCGGTCCGGCCGCACTATGTCGTCTGCAACGCTGACGAGTCAGAGCCCGGCACGTTCAAGGACCGGGTGCTGATGGAGCAGGACCCCTACGCGCTGGTTGAAGCCCTGACGATCATGGGTTATGCGTGCGGGGCCGAGCAGGGCTATATCTACGTCAGGGGGGAGTACCCGCTCGCGGAGTCGCGGCTGCTGGGGGCCGTCGACCAGGCCAGGTCCAGGGGATTCCTGGGCGCCGACGTCATGTCCGCGGGCTTCGCTTTCGATGTCGAGGTCAGGCGCGGCGCTGGCGCGTACATCGCCGGCGAGGAGACCGCTCTGATCAACTCGATCGAGGGCAAGCGGGCCGAGCCGCGGAACAAGCCTCCCTTCCCCGCCCAGTCCGGCCTGTTCGGCAAGCCGACAGCGATCAACAACGTGGAGACCCTGCTCTGCGTGCTTGAGATCCTGCTGATCGGCGGGTCGGCTTTTGCCCAGATCGGGACCAAGGATTCGACCGGTACCCGGCTGTTCTGCCTGTCCGGCTGCGTGGAGCAGCCGGGGTTGTACGAGTACGAGTTCGGCGTCAGCCTGCGCGAGGTAATCGATGCTGCTGGCGGCGTGCGCGGCGGGCGGCCGGTGCAGGCGGTGCTGCTCGGCGGCGCGGCGGGGTCATTCGTGGGGCCCGACGCGCTTGACGTGCCGCTGACGTTCGAAGGGGTCAGGGCCGTCGGCGCGACGCTCGGGTCCGGCGTGGTGCTGGTCCTCGATGACACTGTGGACGTGGCGGCGCTGCTGCAGCGGATCGCCAAGTTCTTCCGCGACGAGTCCTGCGGGCAGTGCGTGCCGTGCCGGGTTGGCACGGTGCGCCAGGAAGAGCTGCTCGGCCGGCTGGCCCGCCAGGCGCCGCTCGGCTCGGCCGGGCAGGAACTGGACCTGCTGGGGGACATCGCCTCGGTGGCGCGGGATGCCTCGATCTGCGGCCTCGGCCAGACAGCGGTTACTGCGGCCATCTCGGCCGTGAGCCTGGGACTGATCGGCGGCCCGGGTCTAGCTGCCGGGCCAGATGCGAACGGGAAGGAGCCCTGATGACGTCCGTGTTCCTCGCGCCACCCCAGCGGCTGGTCGATGTCAGCATTGACGGCAAGGCAGTGCGCGTTCCCGAGGGCGCGACGCTGCTCGAGGCCTGCCGTCAGCAGGGCATCGACACGCCGACCCTGTGCTATCTGGAGAACCTCACCCCGGTCAACGTGTGCCGGGTGTGCGTGGTGGAGGTCGAAGGATCACGGACCCTGGTACCGGCCTGCTCGCGCAAGGCCGAGCCCGGCATGAGCGTGCACACCGACTCCGATCGGGTCCGCACCAGCAGGCGGATGGTGCTCGAGTTCCTGGCGTCATCGGTCGACATGGCGCTGACGGCGCCGGAGGTACACCGGTGGATGGGGCAGTACGGCGCTGACCCGGGCCGGTACGGTCCGCCCGCCGCGCCCCACCCGGCCGCCGAGCGCGACGCGGCCAGGCCGGGCGAGCACCACACGCCGTACGGCAGCGAGGCCGATACGGTCGCCCAGCCAGTGAAGTACGACAACGACAGCTACGTCCGCGACTACTCGCGCTGCATCTTGTGCTACAAGTGCGTGGAGGCATGCGGCGAGGACGCTCAGAACACGTTCGCGATCGCGATCGCCGGCCGCGGGTTCGACGCGCGCATATCCACCGAGTACGACGTCGTGCTGCCCGACTCGGCGTGCGTGTACTGCGGCAACTGCATCGGTGTCTGTCCTACCGGCGCGCTCATGCCGGCCAGCGAGTACAAGCTGCGGCAATCAGGTGAATGGGATGAGTCGCGGCAGACCGTAACCACGACGATCTGCCCGTATTGCGGCGTCGGCTGCAACCTGGAGCTGCATGTGCAGGACAACAGCATCGTCAAGGTGACCTCGCCGCTTGACCACGACGTCACCAGCGGTCATCTGTGCGTGAAGGGCCGGTTCGGGTTCGAGTTCGTCCAGCGGCGCGCTACGGAGTCCTGAACTCCCGTTACGGCTATATCGGCAGGTCGGGGCCAACGGCAACCGCGTGTCGGGGGCGGGCCGGAGGGTAAAACCTGCGTAACGGCCCGGGGTGGGTGTTCAGGCAGTAGCCGCTGATGTCGGCGCGGGCATAAATCGGGGGAAAGCACATGAGTAGCGAGACGCCAGATTGGAATGTGCCGGGACCAGGCGGGAGCGCACCGCAGGGCGCGGGCACGCAGCAGGGCGCTTATCCAGGCGGGACGGAGGCCGAACCGCCGCACTGGCGGGGCCAGCATGCCCCGGTCAGCCCGGTCGACGAAACGGCGACCAGGGTAACCGGTCGGCGCGTAATCCAGTACATCATCGACTACATCCTGGCTGGCATCATTCCCGGGCTCGCCTACTGGCTGCTCGACCGTGGCAGCGGGTTCCTGCACGGACTCGGCTGGCTCCTGGCGACCGTCATCGCGCTCGGGGTCTACTACTGGTACTGGGTGGAAAGACCGCGCTCCCATGGCGGCCAGACCTTCGGCATGCAGCTGCTCGGCCTGCGGGTGATCAGCAAGGACGGCACGCCTGCGAGCAGGGCCCAGCTCTTCATCCGCGGCATCTTGCTGATCGTCGACACCCTGTTCTTCGGCCTGGTGGGCTTCATCACCATGCTCGCCTCCCGGTACCGCCAGCGCGTTGGTGACCACGTCGCCGGGACGCTGGTGGCGCGGGCCGACTATCAGCCCGGGCGGTAGCCCGTGCCGTTGAGCCTGCGGCGGCGGTAACCGGACTCAGTGGCCGGTCGCCTTGGCCAGGGCGGCCTCGATCCCTTGCAGCTGCCTGACCTGCCAGGCCTGGTAGGTCGACGTGGGCGGGACCAGCGTCTCGGTGATCGTGGCGGTCGGGATGTGGTGGGCCTTGGCTTCGGCGAGCTGGACTTGGACGTCGTGGGTGATGTTCTGGCTGTTGTAAACGTAGATCTTGATGAGGTGATTGCGGATCTGGCGGTCGATGGTCAGCTTGTCGGCCGCGGTTACCTCGGTGCCTTCGCTGATCGCCTTGAGGAATGAATACGGGGTGATCAGCTTGAGCCTGAGTGCCGGCGCGAGCATGGCAAAGATCGACTCCGACGCGCCGACGGGAGTTCCCGCGTATCGGTTCCGGATTGCCGAGATCAGTGAGTGGTAACGCCTCAGGGCGATGTCGTTGAAGTGCGCCTGCTGTGCCTTGAAGTAGGCCCGGTCAGTGGGATCGACGC
>DASWGE010000257.1:0-3880 GCA_036393895.1 Streptosporangiaceae bacterium
GTCGTGCTGCTGACCGCGTTCTGCTTCATCGAGCTGCGCGTCGACGCGCCGATGTTCGATCTGCGGCTACTAAAGATCCGGTCCTTCTCGACCGGCACGGCCTCCGCGCTGCTGGCCTCGATCTCGCGCGGCGGCATGCAGTTCATGCTGATCATCTGGCTGCAGGGCATCTGGCTTGTACTGCACGGCTACTCGTTCATCGACACCCCGCTGTGGTCAGGCATCTACCTGCTGCCGCTGACCGCGGGATTCCTGATCGCCGGGCCGCTGTCCGGCTGGCTGTCCGACCGGTACGGCGCCAGGTTCTTCGCCTCGGGCGGGCTGCTGCTGTCAGCGGCCTCGTTCGGCGGGCTGCTGCTTCTGCCCACGAACTTCAGCTACCCCGCCTTCGCCATCCTGATCTTCATCTCCGGCGCGGGCATGGGCCTGTTCTCGGCGCCCAACGCCGCGGCGGTGATGAACAGCGTCCCGGCAAGGCAGCGCGGTGCAGCCTCCGGCATGATGGCGACGTTCACCAATTCGGGTTTCGTGCTGTCCATCGGGATCTTCTTCTCGCTGATGATCGCCGGCCTGGCCTCAAGCCTGCCCACCACGATGAGCAAGGGCCTGATCGGCCAGGGCGTTCCCAGCGCGATCGCGCATCAGATAGGCAACCTGCCGCCGGTGGGCAGCCTGTTCGCCGCTTTCCTCGGCTACAACCCGGTGCACCAGCTGCTTGCCCCGACGGGCGTGCTCAACCACCTGCCGGCGCACAACGTCGCCACGCTCACAGGCAAGCAGTTCTTCCCGCAGCTCATCTCGGGGCCGTTCCACGACGGCCTGGTGATCGTGTTCAGCATGGCGATGACCGTGCTGGTCATCGCCGCGATCCTGGCGCTGCGGCACGGCGGCCAGGAACTCGTCAGGGAACGCGCCGCTGCCGAGATGGCCAGGGCCGAGCAGGCAGAAGAAACCGTCCAGGCGTGACCCGCAGGACGGCTGCAGGCGGTCAGGGCCGGATGGGGGGCAGGCGCCTGCTCAGCCGCGCTGCCACGACCGCGCCAGCCGCTGCGGGCAAATAGACGCCGGCGACGCTGTCCACGCCCAGGCCGAGGCCAAGCCACGCACTCTGAGCAGCGGTCCACGCGCCAGCGGTACTGACGACGACGGCCGCAGCTGCAAGGCGACCCTGGCACGCCGGGGTTGCCGCTCGGAACGCTGCCGCGCGCGACAGCGTCAAGAGCGCCAGGCCGTTCAGTACCCCGAGCGCCAGGCCGGAAATCGAGCCAACGACCCATCCCGCGATGAGGACGATCAGCGCGAGAATCAGGTAGAAGGCTGTGACACCGCCAGCATGGCTTAGAGAAGGCATCGTGAGGTTCGCCAGGCTGCCGCTGACCGCTAGGTGTGCTGACCCGAGAATGAGGGGAGCCCCGATCGCTGCACCGGCGAACGCAGTGCCCAGCCAGAAGCCCGCTTCGGTACTGGCGGCTGCCCAGGCGCCAACTATCGTGCGCGGCCTGCGCCGGCGCTTTCGGATCCGGCGCACTGGAGGACGGCCGTCGGCATCGGCCGGATTTGCGACCTGCGGATCAGCCACGGCCGCGGCTGGCATCTTCGCGAGTGAGCACTGATCGGCGCCGCGGATCGCGCTGCAGGGTGGCATCGCTGGCCTTTAGTAGAGGCAGCGCAGACCAGGTGGTGTCGATATCGCGCATCAGGAAGGCGCTGTCGACGGCGATGGTGCCGGGCGGGAACCGGCTGGCATCATCGAAGAAGCTCGACGTTACCTGGTCGACAGCTAGCGGCCGCAGGTTCCAACCGTCGCAGTCGAGCCGCACGCCGTCGAAGGCTGCGCCGTCTGGCCGAGCCGAGTAGCCGACGGGAGCGCGGCAGAAGAACTGTGCCGCTGACTCGACATCATCGAATACCGATCCAGGCTCCACCTGGTCTGCCTCGTGCGCCGCCACCAGGATCCTCTCCGTTCCATCGCAGCTGGCCATGTCGACCCGAAAGTGGCCCTCCCTCTCGGCGACGGCGAACGTGGCGCGATGGTGCCAGCCGGGGAATAGCCTCCCGCCGACCAGGGTGGTCAGCCTGGAATCGGTGTCCCGGCGCAGAACGAATACTCCGGTGGCCAGACCATCGGCCGCGTCCCAGTGCACGGCGAAGCGGTGCGCGGCGTTCTCGGTGATGATCCTGGCAAGGGCGGGCATCCCTGCCGGGCGGATCTGGCCCAGCCGGATCAGGCAGATTCCAGCTATCGCGTGGCCTCCGACGACGACTGGGCGAAACGGCGCTGGAAGGACCGCGGTCAGTACATCGGGGTCGACTCGGTAATTGACCAGGATTCGCCGGTCAAGCCGGGCCCTGACCTGCGGCGGCATTACTCCACCTCCGGCTGCCCGGCCTGGCCTCGCCCTGTCGCGCCTTCGCCTGGCCGTCCGGCCCGACGATGCCGCAACAGCACCTGGTCGGGACAGACCGCGGAGAGGAATCCGCCAAGGCATACTGCCAGTCGCTCCGCCGCGACCGAGTAGATGATCCGGTTACCGTCTCGGCGCTCGCGCACGAGTCCGGCGGCGCGCAGAATCGACAGGTGCCTGGATACCGACGGCCCGGTGATGGGGAATCTAGCTGCGATTTCCCCGGCCGCCAGATCACCGTCCCTTAGGTCCTCCAGGATCTGCCTCCTGGTCGGGTCGGCAAGTGCCCGGAAGACGGATCCGGCAGGGTCATCTGTCATGTTAGCTATCTTGCCAGATAGCTAACTAGCAAGCAAGTGTCTGCGCTCATGCGCTGACCTGGCTAGCAATCGGCGCAGCCGACCCGACTTAGCTGGATGATGTGCGGCGGCAGGGCTATGGAGCGCTCATCTCTCTGGCCAGCAGGTCCTCGAAAGTTTCCCGCCTGACGCCCACCCGGGCAGCCCCATTCGCGCAGTAGATGACCGGCGGCCTGAGGGCGGCGTTGTAGTTATTGGACATCGTGAAGCAGTAAGCACCGGTTGCTGGCACGACCACCAGATCGCCGATTCTCGGGTCGGCGAGCTGGACGTCCGGGGTAATCACGTCGCCCGACTCGCAGTGCCTGCCAACCAGGTCGGCCACGACATGCTGGGCAGCCCACCGGCCGACCACGAGCGGGGAGAACCGCTGACCGTATAGGGAGTGCTCCAGGTTGTCGCTCATCCCGCCGTCGACCGCCACATGCAGCCGGCCGGACCGCTTGACCGTGACCACGCGATAGAGCGTCAGCCCGGCCCTGGCGACCATCGAGCGGCCTGGTTCGACGAGGAGCTCGATATCCTCGCCGAGGTGCTTGTGCGCTGCGCCAACCAAACGCTCGGCGTACTCGTTCACGGATGGCACGACGTCCTCCGGCACATAGCGGACGCCTAGGCCGCCGCCAAGGTCGTAGACCTCGAAGCGCTCGAGACTGGACAGTGCCTCAACTGCTGCCTCGAACTGATCGATGCTGAGTATCTGTGAGCCGATGTGCATGTGCAGGCCGCGCACGTCAATGGCTGCGACCGCGCGCATCCTGTCGATGGCCTGCGCGACCTGCTCGACCGGAACGCCGAACTTCGACTGCTTGCCCCCGGTTGCCAGCGCCGCATGGGTGGCCGAATCGACCCCGGGGCTGACGCGCAGGAGCACGGGCGTCCGGCGCTGCGCGAGCCGCTCGATCCGGTCAATGTCGTCGAAGCCGTCAACGACGATGTAGGCGATCCGGGCATCGAGTGCCGCCTTGATGTCGTCGTCAGACTTCGCGTTGCCGTGCATGACGATCGTGGCCGGGTCGGCTCCCGCGGCTAGGGCCAGCATGAGCTCGCCGGCCCCGACCACGTCGCAGCCCACGCCCTGCGCCGCCAGGATCCTGATCATCGACACCGACGGGT
>DASWGE010000258.1:0-4176 GCA_036393895.1 Streptosporangiaceae bacterium
TCCGATCTGTTCAAGACGGCCCGGCTCAGTGGCTTCTAGCCTGACGCGCATGGATAACCAATTCGCTGCGGCGCGGGACTTCATTCTGCGCCAGGGCCGGCTTCTTGAGCGCCGGCTGTTCGCTACCTGCTTCGAAGGAGCGCAGGCCGCCGGGGTCATCGACGCGCTGGGCGGCTACCGCAACGACGACGGCGGTTTCGGCCACGGCCTCGAGCCAGACAAACGCTGTCCCGCCAGCCTCCCGATAGACGTCGAGATCGCACTGCAGACGCTCGCGGCGGCCGGCACCGTCGACCAGCCGCTGGTCGTCGCGGCCTGCGACTACCTGGCCAAGGTCGCGGCAGACGTCAACCGGGGCGGGGCCGTCCCGCTGGCCTTCCCGGTGATCGAGGCCTATCCGAGGGCTGAGCACTGGACCGACTGGACCTACGCGCCGGGCCTGAATCCCACCGCTGGCCTGGTCGGGCTGCTGCGTCAGCTACGGGTGCATCACGCCTGGGTAGACGAGGCCCCGGCTGGTGCTGGGAACAGCTCGCCGCAGCTGAGCTCCCGTCCGACGCGCACGCGCTGCGGGAGGTTCTGGTCTTCCTCGACCACGCCCCAGAACGGGACCGGGCTGAGGCGGCCGCGGACAAGGTCCGGGACCAGCTTGCCGCGGCGTCCTGGTTCCGGCTCGATCCCGACGATTCCGGCTATGGGTTGTCGCCGCTCAGCATCGCGCCTGCTGCCGACAGTCGGTGGCGCGTCCTGTTCAGCGAAGATGTACTTAACGCCCATCTGGACCGGCTGCAGAGCGATCAGCAGCCTGACGGCGGCTGGCCGATCAGCTGGGAGCCGCCGAGTGAGGCGGCCCGTCTGGAGTGGCGCGGTGCAGTCAGCCTTGATGCTCTGCGCACCCTCGTGTCCTACGGTCGGCTCAGGCCGAAAGGCTGACCGGCTGGGCACCCCGGCGCCGGCACGTCGCTGATCCCGGGCTAGCGCCGGGTCGCCCAGACCTGGAACATCCGTGGATCGCCGACGAGCGTTCCCGCCGTGCTCGCGAATGCCGTCAGGTCAGCGATCGCGGCGGCGACCTCGTCGGCGGTCGCCAGGCCGGCGGCCACGATCGCATCCGCCGAGCCCTCGAGCGTGGAGACGGCCAGCGCCTTGGTATCGCTGTCGCCCGAGGTGCCGAGACTCTGAACGAGACGCAGCTCGGCTTCGCCGATGCCAGCCTCGCCGAAGTACCGGAAGAGCTTGCGCCCGATGGCGGGATCGCCGCCGTTCAGCGCGCAGACGCGCGGATACATGGTCTGGTAGAAACCGAAGCCGCTGTCGCCGGGATCGCAGCAGGAGGAACCGGGAGTAGACGACGTCGTACGCATCCGGGTCATCCCAGCCGGTGACGTCGGCCGCCACGAACTCGACGTTGGATACGCCTTGGGCTGGAATGGCGAGCCTGGCGAGCGCGAGCATGGACTCGTCCATGTCGATGCCGACCACCGATCCAGTGGGCCAGACGAGGCGCGCCAGGTCAAAGGTGACCTCTCCGCCGCCGCAGCCCAGGTCAAGGCAGCGCATGCCAGGCCGGATGCCGGCCATGCGGAACAGCTCCGCGGTGTCGGGCCGGCGAATCCTGGCGAGCAGCTCATGCCGTTCATAGCCCCACTGCGCGTCGCGCAGCACGTAACGCTCCACGCGGTGATAGTACGGCTCCGGGGATGACGCCGGGCAAGAGCGTGCGCGGAGCCGGGGACGTCGAGCGGGTGTGCTGGCTTGGAGCCCGCTGCGGGCCGATGACTGCGGCCGACGACGGCTTGACGAGCAGGTAGGCAATGAGCGCGGCCAGGAAGATCGCGGTCAGCACCCAGGTGGAGAGCCGTATCCGATGCATCAGCTGCTCCCCGAAGGCTCGGCCGCCTCGAGGCCAGGCGGCAGGTGAATGCCCTCGCTGCGGAACACGGCAGCGATCCTGGCCCGCAGGATCCGCCCGACGTCGAATTGCTTGCCGGGCAGCGTTCTCGCTACGAGCCTGACCTGGAACTCGTTCACGTCGATGCTCTGCACGCCCATGACAGTCGGCTGGTCGAGCAGCAGCTGGCGAAGGTCAGGTTCCTGGTACGCCTGTTCGCCTATCAAGCGGAGCGCGTCGGTCACCTGGTTGACATCCATGGCCGCCGGCACTGGCACATCCACGACCGCACGCGCCCAGTCCCTGGAAAGGTTTGTTACCTGAGTTATCTGACCGTTCGGGGTGATGACCAGTTCCCCGTCGACCGTGCGCACCGAGGTCACCCGGAGTGTGACGTCTTCCACGGTTCCCTGGGCGGGCAGCGTGCTATTCGGGACGGTCAGGCGGATGAGGTCGCCGAACCCGTACTGGCGCTCGGTGATGATGAAGAAGCCCGCCAGAATGTCCTGAACGATGCGTTGGGCGCCGAATCCCAGCGCCACCGCGGCCACGGCAGCCGGGGCAACCAGGCTGGTGATCGGGATGCCGATGCGTGTAGCGACTGCCACGACGGTCGCGCAGTACATGATCACTAGGAAGGCCCACGTGACTACCTGCGCGAGGGCGTGCCTGTGCTTTGACGCCTCCGAGCGGACCAGAGATTCGGATTCGTGCGCGCTGGCGTCGATCCGGTGGGTGATCTTCCCGCGCAGCCAGGTCGCCAGGCGGGTGAGCAACATCGCGCCGGTCACGAACAGCACGATCTCCAGGCCATTGCTGCGAGCCCAGAGGGAGATTTCGGTCAGGGTCTTCAGATTAAGCATGGGTGTTCCGTTGTCGCGGGGCAGCGCGCGGCCGGCCCCTCGGTCAGCGGCGGGGAGGTGGGAGGTAACCCGAGTACCTCCACAAAATACCCAAGCACGTTCGATGGTAGGTACGGTGCCGCCCGCATTGGCTCCAGGTACCCGGCTAGACCAGGACTCCCTTAGCCGTGGCGTCCTGCACCCAGGTGTCGATCTCGTCGGCCATGGCGTCGGCGAACTGCAGGTCGGTGATCTGGCTGAGCTCGGGGCAGTCGGTCCCGTCGAAGAACTTGGCGTCGACGTTGTCGACCAGCCGCGCGCCTGGCCGCTCATCCTCGAGATCATCGAGTTCCTGCAGGTACTCGACCGCGCGGATGGCCAGGAACTTGATCTGCACCGGGTACTTGGCCAGCTCGATGACGAGGTCGGTAGATTCCTTCCCGTCGCTCGGCGAGCCGTCCGTGACGATGATCGCGAAGATCGGCTCGGTGGTTGACCAGGCCTCGTTGAGCAGGTCGCGCAGTACAGGCGCGAATTTGGTGCCGCCCATCTGGTCCGGATGCCAGATATTGGCCGCGACGATGCCCTGGTAGTTGGACTGGTCCACGATCACGGCAGGCCACAGCCGGTGGTCGAACGCGATGACGGGGATCTTGCCGTCGGAATCGAGCTGGAAGGCGTATCCGAGTGCGCGCTCGACCAGGCGCTGCACGTTGCCGTTGGAGTAGTCACGCGCGTTGGGGAACTCCATCGAGCCCGAGTGATCGACGTAGAGCCTGACTGCGCCACGCAGGCCGGCCAGGTTGCGCTTGGACAGGCTGATCCCGGCTTTCTCAGCCCGCTTGACCAGGTCGACGTGACCGGCCTCACGGACCTTGGTGAGGTTGACCGCCGGAGCGCCGGTGGGGTCTTTGACGAGGCTGATCGTGCGGGCGGCTGCGGGAGAATCGCCTGACATTGCTGATTGCCTTTCAGAGGTGACCGGCGGGCGACAGTCGTCAACCAGCCAGGGTTTGGATACTAGCGACAACCGCTTCGCCTGCGCGCCAGCCGCTGCAATGTCTCCTAGCGAACCGCCGCCCCTCACGTTGCCAACGGGGTTGCCTAAGGCGCCGCGGCGGGCGCGGGGAAACCGCCGACAGCCTTCTCATACGCCTGTGCGACCCGCAAGCACGCGGCGTCGCCGAACTGCGGCCCGACGATCATGAGTCCGGCGGGGAGGCCGTCGACCAGGCCCGCCGGGACCGTGGTAGCGGGATGCCCGGTCACGTCGAACGGCGCCGTGTTGACGATCATCTCGGACGAGCGCGCGATGCTCTCCTCGCGCGGGACGTCTGGCGCCGGGATCGGCGTTGCGGTGATTGGCAGCGTCGGCAGGACCAGCACGTCGACTGTTTCGAGCGCCCGGTCGTAGGCGGCAGCGAGCTCGAGCGCGAGGTTGCG
>DASWGE010000259.1:0-11367 GCA_036393895.1 Streptosporangiaceae bacterium
GGGCACAGACGAGATGACCGTGCTAGTCGAGGACCTGATCAAACTGCTTGACGGGCTGTCGAACACCTATCACCGCGGGAAGCACCCTGACGCCAGGGAAGCGAAGAAGATCGCGGCCGTGCTGCGAGCGGTAGCAGACGATATAGATAGCTAGCTCACGCCGCCAGATCGGGCCTATCTGCCGAGCTGGCAATCTCCCCGGTGCCTACCCACTCGCGCCGCGGGCGTAGATAACGCGCTATGAGGTGCTCGGAACCGGCCGCTGCCTGGCCCGCAGGATGCGGTTCCTCCGCGCGAGAAGCAGCGAGGAGAGCGACAGCGCGAGACCGGCGGCCGCTACGGACAGGCCGGCCACGCCGCTGCCGGTCATCGACATCAGCAGGCCGAGAAGGCCGCCGATGACCCAGGACAGCTGGTGCAGCGTCTCCGATGCCGCGAACGTGGATGACCGAACGTCGGCGCCGACCTCGCGCTGCACGATCGAGTCGAGCGCGAGCTTGACGAGCGTCTGGCCAACGGCTGCGGCGAAAGCCACGATCACCGCGGCCCACAGCCCGAAGTACAAGGCGCACAACGACGTCACTACCAGCGCCACAGCCAGCATGCCGAACACGATCACCTGGGGTGCCCTGGAGCGTAGCGCGGCGCCGATGGCGGTGCCGATGAGCCCGCCGGCGGCAACTGCCGCGATCATCTCGCCGAGTGCCAAGTGGTCAGAGACGCCCCCGAAGTGAACCGTGCGCAAGATGAAGGCGAGAAAGAAGATCATGAAGCCTGAGTAGGCGCGCAGGGTGATGTTGGCCCCGAGTGCCTCGCCGACGACCGGCCCGACCGGCCTGGGGAAGAGTTTCCTGTGCAACCTCCGGTCCCGGCCGCCGCCGGGACGCTCGTGACCCGAGCCGGGAGAGCCGGGCTGTGCGGCGCCCGCACCTGTCTCGGTGGCCGGCGCTTGCTGCTCCGGCGCCTGCAGTACGGGCACTGGCTCGTCGACTCCGCTAGGCAGCCGGAATCCCGGCACCATCGCGGCCAGGTACACCAGCGTTCCGACCCGCAGCACCCACGCCGCGCCGCCCGCATGACCGCCTGCGGCGGCGTCGATCCCCGCAGCAATGGGAACCCCGATGGACGTCGCGATCACCGACGCAAGCGCCACGCGCGCGTTGGCGGTGACGAGTGTGATCTCGGCCGGCAGCAGGCGGGGGGTCACTGAGGCCCTGGTGACTCCGTAGGCCTTCTGCAGGACGAGGACTCCGAATGCCGCCGGCAGAAGCGTCAGCGTGTCGTTGTGCTGGACCGCGCCGGCCATGCCCCAGCACAACAGTCCCCGCGCGAGCATCGTGCCGATCAGGATGTACCTGCGGCCGTGCCTGACCCGGTCAAGCAGCGGGCCAATGAAGGGAGCGAGCAGCGCGAACGGCGCCATCGTGATGATCAGGGCCAGCGCGACGTGGCCCCTGGCCTCGGTCACCGATGCGCTGAAGAACAGGGTGCCGGCTAGGGCTACGGCCACGAATCCGTCACCGACGCTGCCCGCTGCGGACAACTCGATCAGCTGTGCCAGGCCGGTCCTGCCCGCTCCTCCGGCGTGCGTCATCTTGTGCAGTGTTCGGGAAGTTCCGCTTGCCGCAGCCGCGCCAGCACGTCCCGCCGTCTGCGAGGCAGAGACAAATGACCTGGCTGCCTGCCTGGCCCGAGCCCCAGCCCGCAAATCTCCCATGGACATAGTATTGAGCCTTCCGGTCCTACCACGGCACCACAGACTCGGGCAGTAGCCCGGATGGGGCACAATTAGTGATCGTGAGCCCTACGACGCGCCAGGCGGAGCCGGATCAGGCCAGCGCCGCTGCGGTGGACCTTGCCCGTGCCGCGGCTGAGGCTGACGCCGGGCCGGACGAGGTCGGTCCTCACGTCGGCATCCAAGTCGAGGCGGACCGGGTCGTAACCCACCTGTTCGCCTCCCTCAGTCCCGCGTATGTCGGCTGGCGCTGGGCCGTGACGGTCTCCAGGGCCGCGCGGTCGAAGGTGGTCACGGTCAGCGAGAACGTGCTTCTGCCCGGGCCCGATTCCCTGCTCGCGCCGCCCTGGGTGCCGTGGACCGAGCGGGTCCGCCCCGGTGACCTGAAGGCCGGCGACCTGATGCCAGCCAAGTCAGACGACGAGCGCCTCGTTCCTGTCGTGGCTATCGCCGGCGAGACCGGGCTGCTGGACTGGGACGAGACCGACGCCTGGCGGCTGCCCGGCGACGTGGGCGCCGGGCCTGCCGGTGAGCCAGCTCAGCCAGGTGCCAGCCCTGATGCTGGCCAGACACCGGCCGGCGAGCCGGGAGGTGGCGCGAGCGAGGCCGGCGAGCCAGGCGCTCACCGCGCGCCAGGCAGCCGGACGCGCACCAGGCGTAAGTCCGCTCCTGGGGAGCGCGACCGGACTCCTGGCTTGCTCAGGCCCGCGAGGGTTCTGTCAGCCACGGGGCGCGACGAGGCCGCGCTGCGGTGGTACACAAGCGAGCAAGGTCCCGACTCCCCGCTCGCCAGCTCGGCGCCGGCCAACTGCGTGACCTGCGGGTTCTTGGTCAGGCTGAGCGGGCCGCTCGGCCGGGTCTTCGGAGTATGCGCGAACGAGTACGCTCCCGACGACGGCAAGGTGGTCTCGGTTGACCATGGCTGCGGTGCGCACTCCGACGGAGCGGCTGCGGTCAGCGCCGTCGAAGCCGGCACGGTCGCTCCCAGCGTCGACGAGCTCGGCTACGACATGCTGAACACCGGCGCGACCGTGCCAGAGAGTGTGCTCGAGACCCTGGACCACGAGCAGCTCTAATCCCGGTCCTCAGACGCCCGAGCCCGCGATCGCTTCAGCAGCGGGACATACCCGACTGCGAAGAGGCCGAGTCCCACGCCGACGACGCAGGTCCAGATCCACCAGTGCTGTGACGCCGGCAAGTGATGACGCAGCACCAAGACCACGATCAGCGCTACTGCCCAGGCGCCCGCGCCAACAGCCGCGATCAGCCGGTCGTTGCCTTCAAGGGCCGGCGGAACCTCGCGATATGGCTTGGGCACACACCTCAGGTTAGCGAAGCCGCGGCGAGGGCAGCCTAGGCGGCAGATCGGCCGAGGTTATCGCGCGGTCTGGCCCCGGTGGCGTACCTTGTTCGTGCCCGGCCGGCCAGGTTAAAAGCCAGCCTGCCAGGTACCGACCGACGGGCTGCCGGCCGTAGCTGGCGGAATCATTCGCCACGCTCTACGGTTAGCAAGAATAATGAGCGAAGCTAACGATTATGACAACACCCCAGTCCAGGTCGGACGCCGGGCTGGCAACATCCCTGCGGATCTCGGTCAGCCGGCTGGCGCGACGGATGCGCGCCGAGCGAGTCGCTCAGGGCCTGCAACCAGAGCTTTCCGACTCGCAGCTCGCCGCACTGGCCGCCCTGGAGAAGCGCACGATGACTCCCGGCGAGCTCGCCGAGCACGAGAAGGTGCAGCCGCCGTCGATCACCAGGGTCATCGCCTCTCTGGAAGAACGCGGCCTGATTCAGCGGATGCCGCATCCAAGCGACCGCCGGCAGGTCGTTCTCACCGTGACCGACCAGGGGCGAGACGTGGTGCGCCAGGTCAGGCGGCTGCGCGAGGCATGGCTGGCGCGGCGGCTGCGCGACCTGACTCCGGCCGAGCGCGCGGTGCTGAAGGACGCGGTGCCGATTCTGGAGAAGCTGAGCCAGTCCTGAGCCGGACGGAGGCTCGCCCCGAACCAGCCCATAGTGGGTCACCACGCACCGAGCCCGGCCGGACCGAGCGGCCGGCCAGGCCGCGCCAACGGATGTTCAGCTCGCTGCGGGTGCGGAACTTCAGGCTTTTCGCCGCCGGCCAGGTGGTTTCCAACACCGGCACCTGGATGCAGCGGGTCGCCCAGGACTGGCTGATACTCCAGCTCACCAACGGCAGCGGGACGGCGGTCGGCATCGCGACCGGCCTGCAGTTCCTCCCGCTGCTGATGTTTAGCCTCTGGGGCGGCATGATCGCCGACCGCTACCCCAAGCGCATGGTCCTGATGGTGACCCAGGCCAGCATGGGCTGCCTCGCGCTCACCCTCGGCGTGCTCGCGGTGACCGGAGTCGTCCAGCCATGGCACGTCTACCTGCTCGCGTTCGGCCTGGGGATGGCCACCGTGGTGGACAACCCGACCAGGCAGTCCTTCGCGATCGAGATGGTCGGCCGCGACGACCTGCAGAACGCGATCGCACTGAACAGTGCGGTGTTCAATCTGGCCAGGATCGCCGGTCCGGCCGTGGCCGGCATCGTGATCGGCTTCATCGGCATATCTACGGCCTTCTTCCTCAACGCGGCCTCGTACCTGACCGTGATAGTCAGCCTGCGCCTGATGCGCCAATCTGAACTGCGCCCGGCAGAGCGGGTCGCGCGGGCCAAGGGACAGCTGCGCGAGGGTCTGGCCTACGTCCGGTCCAGGCCGGACCTGCTCATGACGATGGTCCTGGTCTTCTTCGTCGCGACGTTCGGAATGAACTTCCAGGTCACCACCGCCCTGATGTCGCGCGTGGTGTTCGATACGGGTGCCGGGAAGTTCGGCCTCGCATCGGCCGTCTTCGCGATCGGCGCGCTGATCGGGGCCCTTGTCGCCGCGCGCCGCAGCAAGACGGGCATGCGCATGCTGATCTGGACGGGGCTGGCCTTCGGCCTGCTGGAAGCCGCCACTGGACTGATGCCGTCGTACTGGTTGTTCCTCGTCCTGCTGGTGCCGACCGGGCTGGCCGTGATCAGCTTCACCACGCTGGCGAACTCGTCGGTGCAGCTCAGCGTCCCGGCCGAGATGCGCGGCCGCGTGATGGGGATCTACATGCTCGTCTTCCTCGGCGGCGCTCCGCTCGGGTCGCCGCTGACCGGCTGGGTCGCCGAGCAGTTCGGCACCAGGATCAGCATGGTCGCCGGTGCCGCGATCTCGGTCGCCGCCACTGTCGTCGTCGCAGCACTGGTCGCCCGGCACCGGGGGGTGCCCGTCCGTACCTACCTGCGCCAGGCCAGGTTCGCGCGGCTGGCGGCCTGAGCGCGGCTGGCGGCCTGAGCGCGGTTGGCGCCCTGAGCGCGAGATGCGGCCTGACCCTGGTAGCAATGTGCCATGCGACTCTTCGTCGCGGTGACACCGCCGCAGGCCGCGCTGGCCGAGCTTGACGCGGCCGCCGCCGCCCTACGCGCCGACTGGCCAGGATTGCGCTGGGCCGGCCTGGACAAGTGGCACGTCACGCTCGCATTCCTCGGCGAGGTCGCCGATGAGCGGCTCGCTGACTTGCGGACGCGGCTAGCACGCGCTTCCGGCCGGCATCATGCGCTCCGGCTGAGCATTGGCCGCGGCGGGGCGTTCCCGTCACCTGCCAAGGCCCGGGTGCTTTGCGCGCACATCCACGGCGACCCACAGGCTATGTCGGACCTGCGCAGGCTCGCCGAGTCTGTCGCCGCGGCCGCCCGGCGCGCCGGGGCACCGCCGCCCGACGAGGGCAGGCGCTACCGGCCGCACGTAACCCTCGCGAGGAGCAAGCAGCCGGCCGACCTCGGCCCGCTGGTCGCCGCTCTGGGCGACTTCAGCGGTATGGCCTGGGACGCCACAACCGTCGAGCTGATCAAGAGCCAGACCGGCCCGCTGACGAACTACGAGACGATCGGGAACTGGCCGCTGCGCGCGCCCGCCTAGGCGATCACGCGGTGCCCGGTCAGAAGTTGCTGTCGAGGACGTCTGCCCCGCCTGGCACGTCGCGGACCGACCTGGCTGACGGGCCGATATACCGGGCGCTGGGCCGGACCAGCCTGCCGGTCCGCTTCTGCTCGAGTATGTGCGCCGCCCAGCCCGCCGTGCGCGCACACGTGAACATCGAGGTGAACATGTGCGGCGCGACCCCGGCGAAGTCGAGCATGATCGCCGCCCAGAACTCGACGTTCGTGGCCAGGACCCGATCCGGCCGCCGTGCGTGCAGCTCGTCGAGGGCTGCCTTCTCCAGGGCCGCCGCAACCTCGTACCGCGGAGCGCCGAGATCACGCGCGGTCCGGCGCAGTACGCGGGCGCGAGGATCCTCGGCCCGGTAGACCCGGTGGCCGAACCCCATCAGCCGCTCGCCCTTGTCCAGGGCCTCCTTGACGTAGGCCTCGGCGTCGCCTGTCCGTTCCACTTCCTCGATCATGTGCAGAACGCGGGCGGGGGCGCCGCCGTGCAGCGGGCCGGACATCGCGCCGACCGCGCCGGACAGCGCCGCGGCCACATCCGCCCCGGTGGACGCGATGACCCGCGCGGTGAAGGTGGACGCGTTCATGCCGTGCTCTGCGGCGGACACCCAGTACGCGTCGATCGCCTTGACATGCTTCGGGTCGGGATCGCCGCGCCAGCGGATCATGAACCGCTCGGTAATCGTCCTCGCCTCATCGACTCGGCGCTGCGGCACCATCGGCAGGCCGATGCCGCGGGCGGCTTGGGCGACGAACGACAGGGCCATCACCGACGCGCGTGCGAGGTCGTCCCGCGCCTGCTCGTCGGAGATGTCGAGCAGTTGCTGCATCCCCCACGCCGGGGCCAGCATCGCGAGCGCGCTCTGCACGTCGACCCTGATGTCGCCGGAGTGGACCGGAATCGGATACGGCTCGGCCGGAGGCAGGCCTGGCTCGAATGCGTTGTCGACCAGAAGCCCCCAGACATGCCCGTACGTCACATGCCCGACAAGCTCCTCGATGTCCACACCTCGGTACCTGAGCGCACCGCCTTCTTTGTCTGGCTCGGCGATCTGAGTCTCGAAAGCGACGACCCCTTCGAGGCCAGGCGTGAAGTCGGACATCTGGCTCTCCTCTTCTGTCGACCGGCCGCGTCACTGGGGCCGGCAAGCCGGTCAAACGCCGCTAAGCTTACGACCCTTTTGTTTAACTTCTCACATGGCCGCCTGCCGAGTCTCGCCCCAGCTTGCTGTGTGAGGATCTGTACCCATGGGGCTGGCGAAGAACGCAGCGGAGTGGCCCACCGAGGGCCTTGATGAGGGCATGCTCTCGCCCGATCCGCATGATCAGTTCGACCGCTGGATGGGCGACGTCGTCGAGCTCGGGCTGCCTGAGCCGACGGCCATGGTGCTCGCGACCGTCTCGGCCGCCGGGCAGCCCAGAGCCAGGACAGTACTGCTGAAGGGCCACGACAAGGACGGCTTCGCCTTCTTCACCAACAGGACGTCCAGGAAGGGCACCGACCTGGACGAGGTGCCGAGGGCCTGCTTGCTCTTCCCATGGCACCCGATTCACCGTCAGGTGATCGTGGAGGGGACCGCGACCAGGTTGTCGCCCGAGGCCAGCGCGGCGTACTTCAGGACCAGGCCGCACGCCTCGCAGCTGGCCGCCTGGGCGAGCAGGCAGTCGACGGTGATCAGCTCGCGGCAGGATCTCGAGGAGCGTTTCGCGCTGATGGAAAGGCGCTGGCCGGCCGGCGAGCAGGTGCCGCTGCCGGAGTTCTGGGGCGGATACCTGGTCACGCCGCAGACGATCGAGTTCTGGCACGGCAGGGCCAACCGGATGCACGACCGGCTGCGCTACCGCAGGGACGGCGGGCACTGGATTATCGAGCGGCTGGCACCCTAAGGTTGGCTGGCGCCCCGACTGCGTGACGCGCCGTAGCATCGAAGCCGGAGGGAGGCAGCGGTGACGGCGCACGGCCTGATCGATACGACGGAGATGTACCTTCGCACGGTCTACGAACTGACCGAGGAAGGGATCGTTCCGCTGCGTGCCAGGATCGCAGAGCGGCTGTCGCAGAGCGGCCCCACGGTCAGCGAGACCGTGGCCAGGATGGAACGCGACGGGCTTCTGACGGTCATCGACAACAGAAGGCTGTCGCTGACCGACGATGGCCTGCGACTGGCAACCCGGGTGATGCGCAAGCACCGGCTGGCCGAATGCCTGCTGGTGGACGTGATCGGCCTGCCTTGGGAGGAAGTGCACATCGAGGCATGCCGCTGGGAACATGTCATTTCTGACAGCGTAGAACGGCGACTAGCTGAGCTGCTGAATTACCCGGTGCGTTGTCCACACGGAAATGTCATTCCCGGGCTAGCCGAGCTTGACGTGCCTGACGTAGCCATCGACGGCGCGCAAGCTGCTGCGCAGCAGGCTGACCTTGCCATGACAGCCATAGCGGGGAAGGCGCCAGTGGACGTCATTGTCCAGAGGATCAGCGAACAACTCCAAAGTGACGCCGCACTAATGCTTAAACTAAAGACCATAGGGATACAGCCCGGCCGCGAGGTCACCCTCGTTGCCGGCCACGACGATGTGCGGGTGACAAGTGCAGGCACGGACGGTGGGGATCTTGGTGCCGGGGTGGCGCTGCCGCGCGGCATCGCGGCACAGCTGTTCGTTGTCGCAGCGTCCTGACCGCCTGGTAGACGGATTATGACGGCAGACGGCGAAGCCGCGGCGCGAGTCGATGCGGTGCGGGCGGGTGAAGCTACCCCGTTCAGCTTGTCCACCGAGGAGATTCTGAGCCACGTCGAGACCGCGGTGATCGCCGTCGACCACGACGGCCTGGTGCGTTACGCGAATAGATTCGCAGCCGAGTTGCTCGGCTTCGCTGATCCGGCCGAGCTGATCGAGGTGCCGTTCGGTCGGCTTGGCTTTGACGATGAGGACATCAGCAAGGTCGAGAACCTTGAGTACCAGGCCTGCCGAGGGCGGGACTGGGAGGGTACGCTCGCGATCAGGCGCAAGGATGGTTCCAACTTCTTCGTCAGGATGAACGCGGCCCCGCTGCGCGGCCGCGACGGCGAGGTCGCCGGATCCGTGATCATGGCGAAGCAGGCCGTCCAGGTCGGCACTCAGGGATCGACCGGGCGGGCGGGCCTGCTCGACCGGATCGGAGAGCGGCTGGGGGGTTCACTCGAGCTCGACGAGACGCTGAGCCGTGTCGCCGACACGCTCGTTCCGCAGTTCGCCGACCACTGCTTCATCGACTTGCGGACCAAGGAAGTGCTCGTCCGCAAGGTCCAGAAGAACGCGGGGGGCTGGGAGCCCGCGGGCACTGGCTGGGCGAAGGTCGGCGAGCACGTCACCTATCAGCGCGGTCACTTCTGCGACCAGGCGATCGCCCAGGGCGAGACCATCCTGGTCGAGGACCTGCTCGAGGAGGACTTCCAGGCAACCACCGCCGAAAGCCTCCAGGCCATCAGGGAAGTCGGCATTACTTCGGTCATCGCCGCGCCGCTGCACATGCGCGGGCAAGACCTCGGCGTGCTGACGCTGGCGCTGTCCGACCTCACCGTGCGCGATGCCCAGCACTATGTCGCAGACGACCGTGACCTGGTCGCCGCGATCGCGAGCCGGGTATCTGTCGCGGTCGACAACGCCCTGCTGTTCGAGGAGGAACGGGCCACAGCGCTGGCCTTCCAGACCAGCCTGCTGCCGATTAAGCCGCCCGTCCTTGACGGGCTCGAGGTGGCCTACCGGTACGTCCCGGCGAAGCCGCTCGAGACTCATGGCCAGGGCATTCAGACCCAGGTCGGCGGCGACTGGTACGACATCATCCAGCTGTCAGCGGGCCGGGTCGGCATCGTGATCGGCGACGTCGAAGGACGCGGTGCCAGGGCGGCAGCCATCATGGGCCAGCTGCGCTCAGCGCTTCGGGCGTTCGCCCAGGACGATAAGGCGCCGGCCGACATCCTGGGCAGGCTGGATGACTGGCTACGGAAAATGACTGATGAACGGGAGGAACAGGACACCGATCCGCTGACGGCCAGCTGCACCTACCTGATCTATGATCCGTGGTCCCGCCAGCTGACGATCGCCAACGCAGGTCACATGCCGCCGCTGATCGTGACGGACGAGGATGTTACCCCGCTGACGATCCAGCATCAGGGCATCTTGATCGGTCTGCGCGGCATGTTCCCCGGCCTGCCGACCTACCGCGAGGAAGCCCATAACCTGCCCGCCGGGTCGACGCTGATCTTCTACACCGACGGGCTAGTTGACCGGCGTCATCGGGCAGACGGGCAAGGCCACTACGACGACACCGAGGTGTTCGGCATGCTCAGCGAGGCCGTCAAGTCAGTGGCCAGCGAAAGCGTCGAGAAGATAGCCGAGGCGGCTGAGCACGCCGTCCCCGGTCAGATCGACGATGACGTGGCGATCCTGGTGATCAGGACCTCGACGGAGAACCTGCGGACCTGGGATATGCGGTTCCCTGCTGAGCCGATCAAGGTGTCAGAAGCGCGGCGGCTGGCCTTCGACATGTTTGTCCAGTGCGGGATGGCCGACGACCAAGCCGAGCTCGCCTGCCTGCTGGTGTCCGAGGTCGTCACAAACGTGGTCCTGCACACCTCCGCGGCGCGGGCGCCGCAGCAGGAGGTCGTGTTCGAGGCTGTGGGCAAGCCGAGGACGCCCGGCGGTCTCGAGGACTGGGCCGCCTTCGTCGACTCGTCGTTCTCAGATGACTTCGCCGGAGCGGATGGCAGCTCCATGACGCTGCCTGGGCAAGAGTTCGAACTGCGGATCCGCAAGGGGGATACCTCGGTGTGGGTCGAAGTGTTCGACAACGATCTACGGCTGCCCCGAATCAGGATGGCTGGCGAGAACGACGAAGGCGGCCGGGGGCTCTACCTGGTTGACCAGCTCGCTGAGCGGTGGGGTTCGCGGCCGACGGACGCGGGCAAGGCGGTCTGGTTCGAAATGCCGATTCAACCTCAGACGCCCGGAATGTTACCTGTGCTGGGTCGCCCAGAGGATTAGTACCGCAATCGCGAAACCGCATGCGGCTACGGCGAATATCCGGCCGGAAACACCCATGCCCAGCCGCCGACGGCCCTTGGTCACAACGATGGCGAAGACGACGGCGAGGAAGCCGAGCAAGATCAGGCCGTCGGTCACCGTAACCTCACCTCACCCCGGCAGCCATCCCCTCGGGACCTGCCGCCCGTCAGCCTCCAATGTCGAGCATAACGCCGCGAAGGGGCTATGACGTTTTGCCTACCGCGCGGTAACCTCGAATCGATGGTTGGTATCTGAGCCCGCATTCGCGGCAGTGGAGGTTGCGGTGGCGGAGGCATACATCGTCGGAGCTGTGCGGACGCCCGTCGGTCGGCGCAACGGCGGTCTGGCGTCGGTCCATCCGGCAGACCTGGCCGCGCACGTGCTAATCGAGCTCATGAACAGGACCGGCGTTGACCCGGCGGCTGTGGAAGACGTGGTCATGGGCTGCGTCTCGCAGGCCGGCCCGCAGGCGATCGACATCGCGCGCACGGCCTGGCTGTCGGCCGGGCTGCCCGAGTCGGTGCCGGGGGTGACGATCGACCGGCAGTGCGGCTCGTCGCAGCAGGCTGTGCACTTCGCCGCGCAGGGCGTTATGTCCGGT
>DASWGE010000260.1:0-7824 GCA_036393895.1 Streptosporangiaceae bacterium
GCCTGCTCGGCCGGCCGGAAATGCTGGACTCCCCCATCCGTGTCTGCAGCGGCCAGACCACGGGCAACGAGCAGGTCCAGGTGGCTGAGGGTCTCCCCGACCGCCAGCATCTGATTCATCAGGTCGAGCTGGGTCAGTTGCTTATTCCGCGAGGTCCACCTGACGGCGCCAGCGACCTGGTAGGCGGTGAACGGGCCGTCGGCCAGGACGGCCAGCATGGCGCTGAGCCTGGCATCGTGGTGATCGAGCAGTTCGTCCACCCTGGCATGCACGCTGGGGGAGACCGGACCGTGGGCCGGCAGCAGGGCCAGGTCGGGCATCCGGCGGACGAGCAGGAGCGAGGAGATGAAGTCACGCAGGGGCAGTTCCTGCGGAGCGGCTTCCAGGCTGATCGACGGCGTGATGTGCGGCAGGACGTGGTCGCCGGCGAACAGGAGGCCGGCCGCCGCGTCGGCGAACACCACGTGGCCACGGGTGTGACCGGGCGTGGCGATCGCCTCGAGCCTGCGCGTGCCTAGGTCGTAGACCTGCCCAGCGGCAATCCACTCGTCCGGTTCCTCGTAACCCGCCTCGCGCGGCGGCGGCTGCATGCCTGCTTGCGCCATCTGCTGCATCAGCTGCTGGGCACCGGCTCTGACCAGTCGGCCCGCCTGCGGCGACACGGCAGCGGGATCCTTGCCAAGCACTAGGTCAAGGGAGTGCTTTTCTTCCGCGCCGAGTGCAACTTTCATCCCGTAGATCCGACGCAGACCGATCGCCTGGGTGTAATGATCACGGTGGATGTGCGTCACGAGGAACCTGCTGATGTCGCCGAACCCGGCGCCGATCTTCGCCAAGGAGCGCTCGAGCTGCTTGTGGGTCGCTTCGAGCAGCCAGCCTGAATCGATCATGACGAGGCCGTCGGCGGCTTCGATAGCGTACGCGTTGACCGCGCGCAGCCCGTCAAAGGGCAATGGCAGCGGGATGCGGTAGACGCCGGCGACGACTTCGTGGGCTCCTTCTTCGAGCCACTGATATTTATCGCCAGCGGGCGCGCCGTCGGACGACGTGCTTGCGAATCCTGGATCTAGCGATGGCTGAACGGGAGGCACGAGACGCACAAGACCATTCTGACATACCACGCAGATCTCTCAGGGGTGGCTAACTCTTCCACGGCGCCGGCCGACGGCTCGTCCTCCAGCGCGTTGATGGCCCGCTCGACGTTCTCCTGCGGTATCCGCTCGATCATCGCCACCCGGCCGTGTGACTCGCGGATCGCCGACGCGAACCGTGCGGCCCATCTGTTCTCCCAGACGACGACCATCGCGGCCGAGTCAGGAGCGAGAGCGCCGGCCAGATCAGCCAGGTCGGCCTCGCTAAGCAGTTCGACTTGCGTGTCGGCGAGTTGCCTGAACGCCCCGGCGACAGGCTCGTCGGCAAGCTCGGCGATAGAGGTCGACCCGTCGGCTCCCTTACGCACGAATGCCATGTCGATGACCTTCACCGTGCCGCTGGCCTGAAGATCGGCCAGCGCGGGAGCCATGTCGCCGGTGAAATCGCTGCCCTCGAAAGCAATCACGGCCACGTCCACTGGACCCATTTTGTCCGCTTCAAGCAGTACCGGCATCACCGGCTTCCCGGTCACTTGTCGCTCCTCAGTTGTTACGTAGAGTCACTCATCACGCGTCATGCCCACGGATCGCCCCGCCGATGCAGGTCGCCGGCCGGCAAACCTGCTGTCCTGACGGCCCGCGCGATCGTTCCATCCCGCGCTAACCGCTGGTCGCGCTTTGGCCTCGCTATGGCCTCGCTATAGCCCCCACCAGGGTTTCAGCGGAAGAGCTGCCGGGAGCCTCTGGCGGCGAGGGTGACCTCGACATCGAGGCCGCCTGCTGGTCGGCTGCGCGCCTGCACCGTGGTTCCGTGCACGGCGGCGACCGACCGGGCGATGGCCAGGCCGAGCCCGGCTCCGTCACCGCCGATCCGGCCCTCCAGGCGCCGGAATGGCTCGAACAGCGACGGGACGACCTCGGGCGGCACCTGGCGACCGCTGTTGGTAATCCGCAGGAATGCCGTCCCGTCACGCACCCCGGAAGCCACGCACACCTCGCCCCCTGGCGTGTTATGCCGCACCGCATTGTCGACCAGGTTGCTGACCATGCGGTCGAGCAGTTGCGGGTCTCCGGCCGTCTCGGCCGGATCGAGATCAGCGTGCAGCTTCAGGTCAAGGCGCTGAATCTGAGTCGCGGCCGCATCAATGGCGTCCTCGGCCGCCGTTGCCAGGTTGAAGGGCTCGTTGCGGTTCGCCCGGCCGTGCTCGCTGATCGCGAGCGTGAGCAGCGCATCGATCATGTCTTCGGCCCGTCCGATGGCGCGGCGCACGCGGACCGCCATCGACTCAAGCTGCTCCTGCGTGCGGGCAGGCTTGGCCAGCGTGACGTCGATGGCAGTGCGCATCACGGTGAGCGGCGTTCGCAGCTCATGTGACGCGTCGGCGACGAACCGGCGCTGGGCCGTAAACGCGCGGTCAAGCCGTTCCAGCATGTCGTCGAAGGTGTCGGCAAGCTCCTTGAGCTCGTCCCTGGCCCCTGCCAGGGCGATCCGCTCGCCGAGATTCTCCTCGGATGCCCGTCGTGCTGTGCCGGTGATCATCCGGACTGGGCGCAGCACCCGGCCCGCCACGATCCAGCCGGCTCCGGCCGAAAGGATGGTCATGACCCCGAGGCCGAGCGCGGAGAACAGCAAGAGATTATGTAGTGCGCGCTGCCGCTGGCGTGCCGCGGCCGCTTGACTGCCCGCCAGGTAGGCGCTCTCCTGGCTGCACTGCCGCTTGATCTTGGCCTGCAACGGCCCTGACTGCTTGGGCCCCGGGCGCCTGGTGCCGGACTTGACCGGCAAGGAGGCTTTCGGATGCGGCTGTTTGCAGAGCTTGAGGAACTCGTCTTGAGTCATCGGCCCCTTACCAGAGACCGCTGCCCGCTCCGGCAGGCTTGCGGCGACCAGACCGTACGTCAGGCCGAGAAGAAGGCTTCCGCCGGCGAGGAACAGCGCGGCATAAATCAGCGTGAGCTTGGTCCTGACCTTCTGCGGCCACGATCGCCGGAACCAGCGCAGCGACACCGGCCTGGTCACGGCTCGAGCCTGGTCACGGCAGGCGGTAGCCGGAGCCGACTACTGTCTCGATTAGTTCCGGCTCGCCGAGCTTGCGCCGCAGCCGGGCGAGGGTGACGGTGACGGTCCTGGTGAACGGGTCGGCATTCTCGTCCCAGACCCGCTCGAGCAGTTCCTCGGCGCTGACCACCGCGCCGTCGGCGACCAGCAGCTCCTCGAGCACCGCGAGTTCCTTCCTGGTCAGCGACAGCGGCCGGCCAGCCCTGCTGGCCCGCCGTCGAGCCCGGTCGAAGACAAGTTCGCCGCGGATGGTCAGGGGCGACGCCGCTGGAGCCCGCCTGCCGAGGGCGCGGACCCTGGCAACAAGCTCGGCGAAGGCGAACGGCTTGGTGAGGTAGTCGTCGGCCCCGAGGTTCAGCCCGTCGACCCGGTCGCTTACCGTGGTCGCCGCTGTCAGCATCAGGATCCGTGCCTGGGAAGCGGTGCCAGTGAGAGTCGCGCAGACGGCGTCGCCGTGCACCCGAGGCAGGTCGCGGTCGAGAATGATCACGTCGTAGGCGGTCATCAACGCCTTCTCGACTCCCGTCGCGCCGTCATAGGCGGTATCCGCGCCAATGCCCTGGTCGCGCAGACCATCGGCGATGTCATCGGCCAGCTCGGCCTGGTCTTCCACCACGAGAACGCGCACGACCCAATAGTGCAGCAGCACAGGTCACAACCACATCACATGGCCCGGCGGCGTCGGTTCTGACTCACCCGTCTGACCTGCGTCGCCGGGTCTCCGCGGCACCGCAGTCGGCCCGAGTGCGTGATGCAGGTGTAACTGGCAGCCGGGCACGCTAGTCGCCGAATGGCCGGACCGCCGGCCGACAAGGAGGAAGATCCGGATGACAGCTCATCCGCAGCACAGGGGAGCGCGGCCGCGCCGCGCGGCGGCGATGCTCGCGTTGTCGGTAGCGGCGATGGCGATCGCCGCATGCTCGTCCGGCCCGGCCGCTCCCCAGGTCGCGCACCTGCCAGGACACGGGTCCCAGACCCGGGCGTCCGGGCAGCTGACGGTCGCGCAGAGCGACCGGGACATGATCAACTTCGCCCGCTGCATGCGGGCGCACGGGGTCCAGATGTCCGACCCGTTTCACCGGGCCGGGCACTCCGGCCTCAGCATCGAGATTCCATCGCAGACGGCGGCGAACCGGCCCGGGTTCAGCGCCTGCACTCACTTTCTCCAGCCGATCATCCAGATGAAGAACGCGCACGCGGCGGCCGAAGCCGCGCCGATGCTGCACGCGCTGACCGAGTTTGCGCGGTGCATGCGCGCTCACGACATCAACATGCTCGACCCCACCCCGCAGGGCCAGCTCAACCTCGGCAACGTTCCCGGCGTCACCAGCAACTTCGGCCGTTACTCACCGCAGTTCCGGGCGGCCGACACGGCCTGCAGGCACTTCCTGCCCGCCGCGGTCCACGACAACGGGACAGGTCCGTGAGCCGCGGGCTCATGATGCCCGCGGCCCTGGTCGCGGCGGGTGTCACCGGTGTGGTCGCCACCGTGGCCTTCACCGGTGGCTCGGCCACTCCGGCAGCCGCGCCCAGGGTTCGGGTGAGTTCGGCCACGGTCACGCTGACCAACCTCACCACGACAACGCTGACCGCAGGAACGCTGGGCTACGCGGCTGCTCGGCCGCTTACCAACCAGGTCACCGGCACCTACACGTTCCTGCCCGCCGCGGGGAGCACGATCGGCGCAGGAGACGTTCTGTACCGGGTCGACAACCAGCCGGTGATCGCCATGCGGGGCAGGACGCCGGCCTGGCGGCCGATGGCTCCCGGCATCTCCGGTCCCGATGTCTCCGAACTACAGGCGAGCCTGATCGCGCTGGGCTACGCCAGCGGGCTGCTCTCGGCACCGACCGGCTATTACGACCTGCTCACTGCAGACGCGGTCCAGCGCTGGCAAGTCGCGGCTGGCACCTTGGTCACTGGTCAGGTCGGGCTCGGGCAGGTGGTCTTCGTTCCGGCTACGGTCAGGGTCGGCGCCCTCCATGTCTCGCCCGGCCGGGCCGCCTACCCCGGGCAGGAGCCCTACCAGGTGACGACAACCCGGCGGAATGTCTCGGTGCCGGTCAACCCGTCGCTGCCGCCCGTGACCGTCGGCGAGCGGGTGTCGATCGTGCTGCCGTCATTGGTCAGGACGCCGGGGCGGGTCACCGCGATCGGGCCGCCGACGTCGGGCCAGGGGACAGGCGGGACAGCCGGGGCGTCCTCGGTGCTCACCGTGACGCCTGACCGGCCCGCCGTCACCGGCACAGGGACAGGCGTCCCCGTTCAGGTATCACTCACCGTGCAATCGGTGCGGCATGTGCTCGCCGTGCCCGTATCGGCACTGCTTGCCCTGTCCGGCGGCGGATACGGGATCGAGATCGTGACTGAGGCCGGCAGGCACCGGCTCGTCGGCGTGACCGCCGGGACCTTCGCGGGCGGGCTCGTGCAGGTCAGCGGCGCCGGCATAGTGGCAGGCACCAAGGTGGTGGTGGCCCAATGAACGCGCTTGTCCTGACCGATGTCACGAAGAAGCATCAGGGAGCGCCACCGGTCGTGGCGCTGCGGTCGGTCAGCCTGACTGTTGGCTACGGCGAGTTCGTGGCCGTGGTCGGGCCATCCGGTTCTGGCAAATCGACATTGCTGGCAATCGCGGGGATCCTGGAGCGGCCGACATCTGGGTCGGTCGAGGTGGCCGGGGCGGCAGCCGAACGGCTCTCCGATCGCGGCCTGTCCGCGATCAGAGCGGGCCGGATCGGGTTTGTCTTCCAGCAGTTTTTCCTCGTGCCAGCCTTGTCGGCGCTGGACAACGTGGCCTGCGGGCTGCTCTACCGCGGCATCCCGGCCGGGCAGCGACGCCGTGCGGCCGAAGCGGCACTCGACCGTGTCGGCCTGGCGGACCGGTCAGCGCACCGGCCAGGCGAGCTGTCGGGCGGCGAATGCCAGCGCGTCGCGATCGCGCGCGCACTGATCGGCGACCCCGCCATCATCCTGGCCGACGAGCCGACCGGCAGCCTGGACTCGGCCACTGGCGCGGCCATTGTCGAACTGCTGGCCAGGCTGAATGCGGCAGGCGCCACTATCGTCATCGTCACGCACAACCCGGAGCTCGCCGCGGTCGCACGGCGGACCGTCTGCCTGCGAGACGGCGCGATCACCGCCGATAGCGGGGCGGCATCACCGCGAAGCGGCCCGGCATGACCGCGCAGCGCGCCGGCAAGCGGACGCCGCCGGACGGCACCGTGGCGCCTCAGGACCGGGCCCCGAGTCAGGACCGGGCCTCGAGTGAGGACCGGGCCTCAAGTCAGGACCGGGCCTCGCGTCCCGAGCCGCGCTCGGTGCTCCGGGCCCGCGACATCATCCCGCTCGCCGCCTTGGGCATGCGCGCCCGTCCCGCCCGGGCCATGCTGTCGGCAGCCGGCGTGGCGCTTGGTATCGCCACGATGGTGGCGGTCTTCGGAATCTCAAGCTCCAGCCGGGCGCAGCTGGTCGCCGAGATCGACGCACTGGGGACGAACCTGCTGACCGTGACCCCCGGGCAGTCATTCACCGGGCAGAACCTCACGCTGCCGACGACCGCGCCGGCAATGGTGCGGAGGATCGGGCCCGTGCTCGCCGCATCCGCGATCGGCGATGTCCACGCCAGCGTGTACCGCAACGACCGCATCCCCGCGGTGAACACCGAGGCGGTCACGGTCTACAGCGCCGACACCAGCCTGCTCAAGACCCTGCAGGGGCAGATGGCACGGGGCAGGTTCCTGTCCGATGCGACAGCTCGCTACCCGGCGGTGGTGCTCGGAGCCGATGCCGCCAGCGCGCTCGGCATCGACCGGGCGGACGGATCGGTCCGGGTATGGCTCGGCAACCACTGGTTCGGTGTGATCGGCATACTCGGCCGGCTGCCGCTCGCGCCCGAGCTGGACAGGACCGCGCTGATCGGGCTGCCCGCTGCCGTGCACCTCTTGCACGCAAGCGGGCATCCGGTCCAGATCTACGTACGGACCAGCCCGGCCAGTGTGGCAGCGGTCCAGGCGGTGCTTCCCGCGACTGCCGATCCGGCCACGCCCCAGAACGTCACGGTGGCCAACCCGGCCGACGCGCTGACCGCGCGGGCCGACGCGTCGGCCGCGTTCCAGAGCCTCGTCCTCGGGCTCGGGGCCGTCGCGCTGCTGGTCGGCGGCATCGGCATCGCCAACGTCATGGTCATTGCCGTGCTCGAGCGGCGCGGCGAGATCGGACTGCGACGCGCAGTGGGCGCCAGCCGCCGGCACATCGCTGTCCAGTTCGTCGCGGAGGCCGCGCTTCTGGCCGGAACGGGCGGCCTCGCCGGCGCTCTGCTGGGCGGGTTCGCGACGACGGTCTACGCGTCCGCCCGGCACTGGAGCGCCGTCGTTCCCGTGCCGGTCCTGCTCGCCGCGGTCGGGGTCGCGCTGGCGCTGGGTGCCGCGGCAGGCGTGTACCCAGCCCTGCGCGCAGCCCGGCTGGCTCCGGCGGAGGCGCTGCGGATCATCTAGTCGCCGCGAGGCGTGATCACGGACATTTTTCGACCAGGCGACCCCCTGGGCTCAAGTGATTGTCGCAACGCCTGACCTGATCGGGAGGGTGTGGTGGGTAATCCAGGGTTGCCGCCGGAGCGGGTGCGGCTGGTGCTGGATCATCTGGCGGCTGGGCTGAACCCGCGCCAGGCGGCGCGGG
>DASWGE010000261.1:0-7105 GCA_036393895.1 Streptosporangiaceae bacterium
CCGGCCGTGGTCCCGATGCCGGTCGGCCAGATCGTCGGCCGGATGAACACCATCCGGCCTGTCGCCGAGGTGATGGCAGGGCTGCTCGCCGAGGCCGACGAGGCGCTGAGCCGCCTGAACAAGCTGCTCTGACCTCGACCACGTGTTCGTGATCACGCGGGTTTGGTGCTTCTATGAACCACAACCGCTTGATCATCAACGGGCTGGTTAGTACACGAGCCTGAGCGCGCCCTCAGCAGTGGAACTCGGTGAGCGTGTTGTTGCCGTCCGTCCCCACTGCCCAGAAGCCGCCGCCAGTGGGCACTGCGGCGACACCATATAGCCAGTTGTCTCCTGGGCCGACGCTTGGGCTGGCCATCGCGGTCCACGAGGTGCCGTTCCAGTGCTCGGCGAGCGTTCTGAAGGGCTTGCCGAGGGACGTGCGGCGGCTACCGACCGCCCACGCGTTCCTGGTTCCCGTCGCTGCAGCGGCCTGCAGCGAGTTGTAGTCGGCAGCCGGGCTGGCGGCAGGGACGAGGGACCAGCCCGACCCGGTCCAGCGTTCGGCGAGCGCGCGGGTCTGGTTGCCCTTAAGGTAGCTGCCCACCGCGAGCGCGTAGCGGGCGCCCGGCGCGGTCACGGCCTGGAGGAAGCGGTCGCCATCGCCGGGGCTGACGGTCTTGCCAACCGTCCACGCCTGGCCGTTCCAGCGCAGAGCGAGCGTCCGGCCGAAGGACACCGAGTCGCTGCCGACCGCCCAGACCGGGCCTCCGGAGGCCGCCGCCGCGCCGAACAAGAAGTTGTCACCGGAACCGACGCTCGGGCTCGGCACCACGCTCCACCTGGTGCCGTTCCAGTGCTCGGTCAGCGTCCGGCGATGGTCGGGATCGCCGTGATAGCCGACCGCCCAGATGTTGGTTCCGCTCCTGGCCACGCCGGCCGCCAGGGTGTTCTCGCCCGATCCGACATTCGGGCTGGACACGACCGACCACCTGACGCCATTCCAGTGCTCGACCAAGGTGCGGAAGCTCGTGGTCGCCTTCAAGTAGAAACCGAACGCCCAGGCATTCTTCGGCGTGATGGCTACCACCGCGCCGAGGGTGTTTGTGGTGTGGAAGCCGGAGGCCGGGTTCGGGTTCGGTACGATCGCCCACCTGGTGCCGTCCCAGTGCTCGATCAGGGTCTTGAATGCGCCTCCAGTGTTAAAAGAGCCGACGGCCCAGACGTCTTTGGCCGAGGTGGCCGCCACCGCGCTGAGCGTCGCTGATCCTGTGCTCGGGCTGGGCTTAACTACCCAGCCGGTGCAGGCGCGCTGGCCGGCGGCTGCGGGCGGTGCGGTCGCCAGGGCTGAGAGCAGCAAGGTCGCCGCCGCGGTCACTCCGGTTGCGGTTCGCGCAATCCATGGCATGTCAGCCCCCTCGCCGGGCAGCGGCTCGCCCGTTCTGTTGAGATGCAAGACCATGTTAGGGCTCTACTGCCCGATTGGCTGCGTCGATCACAACAAGCTGGCTGCGGATGCGGGAAGCAATGTGTGCCAGATTTGAGCGACTGCAATACTCCGCCAAATGGAATCAACGCGGCGGGGTTTCCTCAGGTCGGCGGGCCTGACGGGTTTCGGTGCGAGCGCGGCAACGGCAGGTGTCGTGCTGCCCGGCGCGAGCCAGTCAGCCGGTGCCACAGTCGGCGGAGCCACCGGTTCGGTGGCATTCCACGGTGAGCACCAGGCGGGTATCGCCACACCTGCGCAGGAACACCTGCAGTTCGCGGCCCTTGACATGGTGAGCCATTCGCGGGCCGATCTACGTGACCTGCTCCGCAGGTGGACTAGCGCCGCGGCCCTGATGGCCGTCGGCAAGCTGGTCGGCCCGGTCGAGACAGGTAGCAAGCCGGCCGGCGACACGGGCGAGGCTCTCGGCCTGCGCCCGGCGAGCCTCACGATGACGTTCGGCTTCGGCCCTTCGCTGTTCGGCAACGGCGACAGGTTCGGCCTAGCCGCGCAGCGCCCCGCGCCGCTCGTAGACCTGCCTTCGTTCCGTGCCGACGCCTTGCAGCGATCGATCAGCGGCGGAGACCTCGGCGTGCAGGTGTGCGCTAACGATCCGCAGGTGGCGTTCCACGCCGTGCACGAGCTGATGAGGCTCGCGCAGCCGGTGGCCAGGCCGCGGTGGCTGCTCGCCGGCTTCGGCCGGACCGGCAACAGCCGCAATCAGCCGATCCCGAGGAACCTGATGGGCTTCTTCGACGGGACAGCCAATATCAAGGTCGAGGACACCACGGTGCTCAGGAACTCCGTCTGGGCCGCGGGGCCCGTCTCGCCAGCCTGGATGCATGGCGGCTCCTACCTGGTAGCGCGGCGGATCGAGATCGCGCTCGGGCAATGGGATCAGACGGCCGTGGTCCGGCAGGAACGGACGATCGGCCGCAGCAAAGTCGCCGGCGCCGTGCTGGCGGATCTCCCGTTGCACGCGCACATCCTGCTGTCATCGCCCGGCGCGAACAACGGCGCGAAGCTCCTGCGACGCGGGTACTCCTACCTTGACGGCATCGACCGGGCGTCCGGCACCCCCGCAGCCGGCGTCCTGTTCATCTGCTACCAGCGCGACCCGCGGCGTCAGTTCATCCCAATTCAGCACCAGCTCGCGGCGCGGGATTCACTGAATCAGTTCATCAGCCACGTCGGCAGCGCCATCTTCGCTTGCCCGCCCGGAGCCACTGCAGGCGGTTACGTGGGGGAGGGACTCCTGGGCTGACCGCCAGCTCACAAGGTCGGTCGGGCGGGCCGCCAAAGTCCAGGCTGGCGGCCCACGGCAGGTTTGCCACGCGCGCGGACCTGGCTCAAGAGCACCTCCCGGCTCATATCGTCGCGACACGGGCGATGTGGCACCAATGAATACCAGTCGTCGCAGAGGCGGGCAGGTCTACCATCACGCCCATGACCCTGCCCACCTGTGGTGCCGGTGTCAGCCACGGTCTACCTGCAACGCTGCGCGCGCGTTTGGTTGAAGCGTGCTGATGCAGCTTGAGAGGCCAGTGCGGGGGAACATTCAGACATATACGTTTCCGCAGGTGAGGGGGCGCCGGCATGATGACGTATGTGTCCTTGGTCAACTGGACCGAGCAGGGAATCAGGAACTTCCGCGACACCACCCAGCGTGCCGGGGAGTTCTCCAAGCTCATCGAGAACTCCGGCGGCAAGGTTCGGGAGCTTCTCTGGACGGTCGGTGAGTACGACATGGTGTGTGTCGCTGACTTTCCGGACGAGGAAAGCGGCGTCGCGGCCCTGCTCAAGACTTGCTCACTCGGTAACATCCGCACCAAGACGCTGCGTGCTTTCGGCGCGGAGGAGATGACCGGAATCATCGGCCGCGCCGGCTGACAGCGCGCACAAACCTGGCCGGAGCGTCGCGGCGATGGTTCAACCGGGGGTTGCAGGCGGGGTGGACCGATGGCGCCTCCAGCGTCGTGTGCGTGCCGATAAATTGCGGCCGAACTTGATCTCCCGTGATCTCGGCCCGTGGGCAGCGCCGCTCGGCCGGTCGGGCTACTCCGGGCTCGCGTCGTGGATGGATGGTCTCGACCGCCATCGCTAGGCTGCGGGTGTGCCAGCGCGCGATGACCTAGGCGGCGAGGTGGCCATCCCGGCCGCGGTCGCCAGGATCGTCTCGCTCGTGCCGTCCCTCACCGAGGCCGTCGCGTCGTCTGGTCCTAGCCTGCTGGCCGGAGCGACCAAGTACTGCTCCCACCCGCCCGGGCTGGCCGTCGAGCGAGTAGGCGGCACCAAGAATCCCGACGTCGCGCGGATCATCGAGATCGCACCCGATGTCGTACTGGCCAACGAGGAGGAGAACCGGCAGCCGGATCTCGCCGCGCTGCGCAACGCGGGCATCGCAGTCTGGGTCACAAGGGTCAGGACGCTGCCCGAGTCGCTTACCTCGCTCGACCGGATGATCACGGTCGCCTGCCGGCTGCCGCGGCCGGCCTGGCTCGACGCAGCAGCGGCGGCATGGGCTGACGTGCCGGCCTGGACGCGGCCGCGCCGGGCGATTATCCCGATCTGGCGCCGGCCGTGGATGGTGCTCGGCAGCGACACTTTCGCCGGCGACCTGCTCGCCAGGCTGGGTGTCGACAACATTTACGGCCGCCAGGCGGATCGGTACCCGCGCATCGGCCTTGCCGAGCTACGGGAGTCGGGCGCTGGCCTTGTGATCCTGCCCGATGAGCCGTACCGGTTCAGCGCCGTCGACGGTCCCGAGGCGTTCCCCGGCATCCCCGCCGCCTTGGTGAGCGGCCGTCACCTCACCTGGTACGGCCCATCGCTGGCAGAGGCGCCTGCGGTCCTGCGGGGTCAGCTCGGGTCCTAGTCGGTGTCGCGCTTCCAGTGCGGCCTGCCGAAGAGTCGCCCGATCACGTCGTGCATACTGTGCCCGGTGTCCGCGAGCGCGTCCACGTTGTACACGGGCGGTCCCGAGGGCGGCGGCAGCTTGGCGGCCTCCTCGTCGTCGAGGCTGGACCTGATGTGCGTCGTGGTGAACTCCGGCAGGCGGTCGGCATCGACAAAGCGCAGGCCGTGCCGGGTGGCGATCACGATGCCCTCGAAGATGTCCAGTTCAGAAACCTCGAGCACGTGCTCGAGGGTGCCGATCTGCTTTCCCGAGCTGCTCAGCACCGGCGTGCCGCGAACAGCGGCCTGGAACGAGATCGGTGTTCCGTCCGTCATGACACCCGCCTCCAGCTCGATGCGATTCCGCATTGCCCGATCGCGCACCAGCGACCGTATCACCGCGGCGCCGCGCGGCCCTGAGCCGCGTCAACTGCTGGCGAGCGCGGCGCCTAGGCGGCGAAGCTGCGCCGTCGCGCCGCCGAGAGCAAACTCGTTCTGCTTGGCGGCGGTGAAGTACCTGTGCAGCGGGTGAGCCGTGTCGATGCCCACGCCGCCGTGAACGTGGACCGCGGTGTGTGCGACCCGGTGGCCGCCGTCGGCCGCCCAGAACTTGGCCGTGGCTATCTCCTCCTCGCCCGGCAGGCCGGACTCGAGCCGCCAGGCTGCCTGCCACATCGTCAGCCTGATCGCCTCCACGTCGATGTAGGCGTCCGCGAGCCGGTGCGCCACCGCCTGGAACGCGCCGATCGGCCGCCCGAACTGCTGCCTGGTCCGCGCGTGCTCGGCGGTCAGTTCGAGCGCACGCTCGGTCACGCCCAGTTGCGTCGCGCAGATCCCGACGGTCGCATGGGCCGCGAGCCAGTCCGCGACCTCCGACCCCGGCTGGCCAAGCAGCCGTTCGTCTCCGACTTCGGCGCCGTCGAGGTCAAGCCGAGCCGAGCCGGCGCCGTCGGTCAGCGGCTGCGGCTCGGCATTGACCCCGGGATCGGCCCGCTCGACGCAGAACACAGCGGTGCCGTCCTCAGTCGCGGCGGGCACGAGGAACAATCCGGCTGCCTCACCGGCCGGAACGGCGGTCTTCGTGCCGCGCAGGCGCCAACCTCCGGCGGATCGCTCGGCGCGCGTCGCGGGCGCTCTCGGGTCGTCGCCGTCCGGCTCGGCTAGCGCGGCGGTGAGAATCAGGTCGCCGGCACCGGCCGGGACGGCCCAGCGCGTGATCTGCTCGTCGGTCCCGAACCGCGCGATCGCGCTGGCCCCGAGCGCGATCGAGCTCAGGTATGGAACCCGCGCGACCGCGCGCCCGATCTCAGTCAGGATCGAACACTGCTCGGCCAGGCCGTAGCCGTCGCCGCCCGCCGCCTCGGGCAGGGCGGCTGCCAGTATCCCGGCTTCGGCGAGATGGGCCCACAGCGTGGCGTCGAAGCCCTGGCGGGCCTGCTCGAGCTCGGCCAGCCGGCCGGGCGTCGCATGATCGGCTAGGATCGACCGGCTCAGCGACGACAGTTCGTCCTGGGCTTGCGTAAAAGCAAAATCCACAGCTGCCTCCTCCCTCCGTGTCAGCGCCGGTAAGGCAGGCCGAGCGCGAGCATGGCGATCATGTCGCGCTGGATCTCGTTCGTGCCGCCACCGAACGTCAGGATCAGCGCGGACCGGTGCATCCGCTCGATCCGGCCGGCCAGCAGTGCGCCTGGCGAGTCGGTGCGGACCGTCGCGTTCGTGCCGAGTACCTCCATGAGCAGCCGGCAGGCTTCGATGGTCAGCTCGGTGCCGTAGATCTTAGTGGCCGACGCGGCGGCCGGCCCGAGCGCCTGGCCGGCGTCGGACCTCGATGCGATCTGCCAGTTCAGCAGCTTCAGCACCTCGGTCTTGGCGTGCACGCGGGCCAGGTGAATCTGCGCCCATTCGGCGTCGATCACTGGGCGGCCATCCGAGGTCCGCGCCTGCGCCGCCCAGTCGCGCACCTCGCGCAGCGCGGTCTGCAGCGGTGCAGCCGAGGTCAGCGCCACGCGCTCGTGGTTGAGCTGGTTGGTGATCAGCGGCCAGCCTTGGTTTTCCTCGCCGACCAGGTTGCCGGCCGGAACGCGGACGTCGGAGTAATAGGTGGCGCTGGTGGAGACGCCGGCCACGGTCGGGACCGGGGTCCACGAGAAGCCGGGGGCGTCGGTCGGGACGATGATGATCGACAGGCCTTTATGCCGTGGTGCGTCGGCGTCGGTCCGGCAGGCCAGCCAGACGTAGTCCGCGTAGCTGATCAGCGACGTCCACATCTTCTGGCCGTTGATCACGTAGTCGTCGCCGTCGCGGATGGCCGTTGTCCGCAGGGCGGCCAGGTCGGTTCCCGCCTCTGGCTCTGAGTAGCCGATCGAGAAGTGCAGCTCCCCGGCGGCGATCCTGGGCAGATAGAACGACTTCTGCTCGTCGGTCCCGAATCGCATGATCGTAGGTCCCACGGTGTTGATCGTGAGGAATGGCACAGGCACGCCGGCCACGGCAGCCTCGTCGGTGAAGATCAGCTGATCGGTAACCGTGGCGTCGCGGCCGCCGTAGGTCGTCGGCCAGCTTAGCGTCAGCCAGCCGTCGGCACCAAGCTGCCGGACGGTCTCCCGATAGGCCGAGCCGTCGCCGTAGTCTCCGGCGGTCCTGGCCAGGGCGGCCCGGCGCTCGGGCGTCATCAGGGCAGCGAAGTACTCGCGGAGCTCACTGCGCAGCTTCTCCTGCTCCGGCGTGTAGGTCAGGTGCACTCTG
>DASWGE010000262.1:0-5447 GCA_036393895.1 Streptosporangiaceae bacterium
CACTGGCCTGACGAGATCGGCACTCCGGTCGAGGAGTCCTGGGCCGAGGTGGCGCGGCTGGTCGGGGAGGGCAAGGTCCGCCTGGCCGGCGTGGCCAACTTCGGCGTGGGGCTGCTGGAGCGGGCGGAGCGTGTCCGCCACGTCGACAGCCTGCAAACGCCGTTCTGCGTGGTCAGCCGGGAGGCCGGTGCCGAGCTGATCGGCTGGGCCAGGCGAAACGGCACGGGCGTGATCGTCTACAGCCCGATGCAGTCGGGCCTGCTCATCGGCCGCTTCTCCCGCCAGGAACTGGCGAACCTGGACGACAGGCGCCGCCAGGACCCCGAGTATCTGGAGCACAACCTCTCGCGCACCCTGGCGCTGGTCGAGGAACTGCGGACCATCGCGGCCCGGCTCGCCGCCACGCTGCCAGAGCTGGCGGTTGCCTGGACGCTCAGCTGGCCGGGGGTGACCGGCGCCGTCGTCAGCGGCAGCCGCTCGCCCGAGCAGGTGGACGGCTGGGTCAAGGCCCCGTTCCATCCGCTCACGCCGCACGACCTTGACGATGTGGCCCAGGCGCTGACTGCCACCAGTGCTGGGCGAGGGCCGGCGCGTCCCCCGGCGTAGCTCCGCTACTCGGCCTCAATTAGTAGCTCGTTACTACGTGAGGCCGACGCGACGGACACCAGGTGGTGGTCCCGTGGGTGTGCCGCGGCGCGCCGAATTCCTTCAGCCACACTGCCGCGGTTTGCCCTGGCCGTCGCAGATCATCAGCGCGGGGCGGGAGCCTCGGCCGCCGGCCCTGGCTGCCCGCTGCGGCCGGCCAACTGCCGGCCTGACGGCCGGGGAGCCATGAGGACGGCTTACACGACAGCCCGGGCCAGCGCGTTCGGAGCCACGCCCGGGCCTCTGGCGCCGTGCCGTCATCTGATCGCCGGCACTGAAGTTGGCCGGCGTCAGCCTCGACTAAGCAGCAGATCCCGGCACTGCGGAGTTCCGGTGACCCATCCGATGGGTCACTAAGGCACGATCACCAGGGGGACCGGTGAGTGGCGGGCCAGGCTGACAGCGACCGAACCGACCACGCGGTGCATGGCATGGGACGAGCTCCCGACCACGATCGCCACCCTCTCGCCCGCGTCCGCATCGCGGAAGGTCTGAGCCACCGCGATCAGCTGGTCGGCGATCAGGCCCTGACGCCACACGAATCCCCAGCTTTCAGAACGGCCGCGCAGCCGCTCGCCGACTTCGGTACGAAGCGCCTGCTCGACCTCGTCGAAGTTGAGTTCCATTTCGGCCAGGGCAGCGGCGGACACCACGCCCGCGTAGGGTATGTGCGCCACATATACCACCTCGATCCGGCCTGCCCGGCTCTGCAGCAAGCTGACGGCAGCATCGAGCGCCCGGCCTGCGGCAGCAGACCCGTCATAGCCGACGACAAGGTACAAGTCCCGAGCGGGCGGCGCGGCAGTGCTCACGGAGGTCAACACTAATCCCAGCGCATCGAGCCGACCTCGGGGTTCCGGCCGTCCCAGCCGAATCGTTCGGCGCCCGCCCGGTAGCACTCGCGCAGGGCGTTGCTCGACCAGGGCCGGCCGAACAGGGATCGACCTTGGCATAGTTCCGCAGCCGGAGCTCGACCGGGTCGACCCCTAGACGAGTGATGCCTTATTGATCATGGGGTGTGTCGTTACGCGACGGCACTGTACGTGAAGAGCGTCGCGAGGGTCGTCCGCGCCTGCGTCGGCCACTGGGTTGAGTCGTACACGGTCAGCCGGTTGCCGTCCCCAGTGCGCCACGGTCGCGAACAGGCCGAGCGGGTTGTTGGTCTCCGCTGCGGTGGTGAACTCCTGGTCATAGGTCACCTTGGCGGACGCGAGCGCGGCGGCGGTGACTTCCCCGCCAGCGCGCGACTGGGCCCATCCCCACAATGGATGTGGGTGCCGGCCCATGGCATGTCGTCCCGGCGCGGGCCATGATTGTGATCAGGTGGACGCGAGCCTGCCCGCAGCCTGGCGCCGGACGTTCACACGTAACTTATGTGAGGTCCGCGCGGGCGCCTGAGGGTCCGCCGCTGATGAATGGTGCTCCGCGCGCGTACTGGCTGTGATGCTAGAACCGGCGGCCCGCACGGGGTCGTCTCCTAAAATCTCATGGGAGAGGAAATAGCAAGTGGAGAATACGAACGAGTTCTGGGCGAATGTTAGCCTGGTTGCTGTATCTCCAGTGGCGATTGCCGCTGGATTCGCCAAAGGTGCCTATGACGCCTCGACTGATAACGGGGCTTTCAGTGAAGGGTTCAATGCGGCAGCAGGGCCAATTATGAGAGCGGCCAAAGAATTCGGCGCCGAGCACGGAACGACTATGACGAAAGGGGTGATTACCGGCGCTGCTGGCGCGCTCGGAGCCCGCCTCGTGCGCGAGGGGTTCAAGCACCTAAGAATTTAACAAGCTCGTGATAATCAACACCTCTCGCCGGTGGTGCTCGCGGCTTCCGCCGCCAGGACGTCGGCCTTCGAGAGGCAGCATGAACGGCTTGCTTCTGGTGCCGGATCCTCTTGTGCGATCGCTGATGCCACCACGGACGTGGCCGTTGGGCAGGCGGGTCTCTGGCCCAGGCACGGGGACACGCACCTGCGGCTCGTCAGGCGTGGATGCGCGGCAGCCTCTCGGCCCACGGTGCGGCCTGCTCGAGCTGACTGGCGACCCTGACGAGGACGTCCTCCCGGCCGTACCCAGCCACCAGCTGCACGCCTACCGGCAAGTCGTCCGGCGTCCAGTGCAACGGCAGGCTCACCGCTGGCTGGCCGGTCATGTTGAACTGCGCCGTATAGGGGATGAAGCTCACGATGCGCCGACCCTCGGCCTCCTGCCCCGCCGCGGTGAACCAGCCAAGCTCGGGCGGCGGAGCGCCAAGGGTCGGCGTGAGCAGCAGGTCAAAATCATCCCACCAGGTCGCCATCCGCCTGGCCCACTCACCGATCCACTGCCTGGCCTGCAGGTACTCAACGGAGCCGAGTGCCCGGCCTGCCTGCCGGTACGCGGCGTTGCGCGGCTCGATCTCGGCGTCGCCGATCGGCCGGCCCAGTGCCGCCTCAAACGCGCGGAACCTTGCCTCGGTATCGGCGGCGATGATCGCCGTGAAGTACCTGGTAAATTCGTGCTCGAACATCGCAGCCGGCCAGGACTGCGCCACATGGTGGCCGAGCGACTCGAGCAGCCGGGCGGCCGCGGCGACGGCGGCGCGGCACTGCGGATCATCCAGAAACCGCTCGTCCCCGGCATGGTCAACCACGCCGATACGGAGCCGGCCAGGATCGGCTCCCACCTCATGCGCGAGCGGCCCGGGCAGAGGCGGAGCATAGTACGGCTCTCCAGGCATCCGAGTGCTGATCACATCGAGCACGCCCGCAGCGTCGCGAACCGTCCTGGCTACCGATCCATCGATGGTGCCCCCTGCCCACCCTTCTCCGATCAGCGGGCCCTGGCTCACCCGGGCGCGAGTGGGCTTGAGCCCGACCAGACCGCATTCGCTTGCCGGGATGCGGATGGACCCGCCGCCGTCGTTGGCATGCGCGACCGCCACCATGCCGCTGGCTACCGCGGCCGCCGACCCGCCGGAAGAGCCGCCGGTCGAATGACCGGGATTCCACGGGTTGCGGGCGGCGGGAAAGCTCATCGCCTCCGTCGTCACCGTCGTACCGAACTCCGGCACGTTGGTGCGGCCGACAGCGACGAATCCGGCCGCGGCGAACATCTGAGCGAGGAAAGACGTCACCGGCCAGGCCATGTCCCTCAGGGGGCCGATGCCGAACGCCGTCGGCTCACCGGCGACCAGGCAGCCGAGATCCTTGAGCAGGATCGGCACGCCGCGGAACGGGCCGCCGGGCAGGTCGCCAGCCGCTTCCTTCCTCGCCAGGTCGAATCTCGTCCTGATCACGGCATCCAGGTGCGGATTAAGGCACTCGATCCGGAAGATGGCGGCATCGACGAGTTCAAGCGGGCTGACCTCGCCGCGGCGAACCAGGTCGGCCTGCGCGGTCGCGTCTAGCCAGGTGATATCTGTCACCAGCCCAACCTATGCCGGCAGCTCCGTGACCGGCGACACGTTCGGCCGTCCGTCCGAGGAAGAGTTGCCATGGGACGGCATCCGGACGCCACGATCGACGCGCTAACCCTAAACGCCATCGGTCACGTGCCGTGGTGGCCGCCAGATCAGAACGAGGTGAGCCTGCACCACGTCCTGGTCCGCGTCGCCACCGATACCAGCCGGCACGCCGGTCAGGCCGATATCATCCGGGAACTCATCGTCGGGACGGTCGGTTTGACGAAGGAGAGCACGCCCGGCGCACCACTGCGCCGGGTTCCGCAATCAGTCACGCCGGGATCGACGGTGATGACCTTGTCGAGCAGAGGCGTACGTGTTCACGCTCGGGTAGCCAGAGATGACAACGCACTGGTCAACCATCTCCAGTGGCACAGGGAGCGTGAGCTGCCGCCTGTGGCAGAAGATGGCCCTTCGGCTCTTAGCCGACCGGCACCGGTCTGAATGCCGGTCCGATAGGTTGGCCGCGTGGTTGAGCTCAGCACGGAACGATTGATCATGCGCGGCTGGCGGGAGTCTGATCTGGCCCCGTGGGCCGCAATGAACGCCGATCCGGAGGTCCGGAAATTCCTGGGCCCGCTGCTGACCGTCGAGCAGGCCTCGGCTTTGGTTCTCAACTTCCAGGACGACCTGGACCGCTATGGCTTTGGCTTCTGGGCCGTGCAGGTCCGCGCATCCGGCGAGTTTGTCGGCTTTGCGGGGCTGGACACCGTGGACGACGAGATGCCGTTCACCGGTATCGAACTCGGCTGGCGGCTGGCGCGCCCTGCCTGGGGCCACGGATACGCCACCGAAGCAGCCCTGGCCGCGCTGCGGTACGGCTTCGAGGTCATGGGGCTGCCGGAGATCGTGGCTGTCACCATGGCACTGAACCTGCGCTCGCGAGCGGTAATGGGGCGGATCGGCATGACCAGCGACCCCGCGGAAGACTTCGACGACCCAGACGTCGACGAGGTCCCGCTACGCCGGCATGTGGTCTACCGAAAACTGCGCGTACCTGGAAACTGACGGACGTCGTTTGTCATCGACCTCAGAAAGTGCGTCGGCCCATTCATTACTCCCGGCAACGCCCGCGCCGCCCAGCGGCAGGTGCGGCTGGGGACGCTGGCGACCGGGCTCAGCTCGCTGCTACCGCTCGGGTACTCCTGCCGCCGGCTCTTCTGCCTGCGCGGTAAACAACTGGGCGTAGTCATAGGCGGCCTCGGGCTTCGCGCGCACCGCGGCGTCGATCCTTCTGGCGTCCTCGCCGACGAGGATCCGCCAGGCCCCCGATCGCACCCCGTCGAGGATGACGGTCGCCGCCTCGGACGCGCTGACCGGCGCCTTGTCCCGGAAGTCGGCGTTGGCCCGCACGAGCATCTGG